>CAZQPJ010000069.1:0-10175 GCA_964595105.1 uncultured Bifidobacterium sp. | reverse complement strand
CCTCGTGAACGAGGCCGCGCTGTTCGCCGTGCGACGCGGCAGCAAGCAGGTGGAGCGCATCGACTTCGAGAACGCGCGCGACCGTGTGGTGATGGGCGCTCGCCGCGAGAGCCTCGTCCTCACGGGCGAGGAGCGTCGCGCCACCGCCATCCACGAGGGAGGCCACGCCATCCTCACGGTGGTGCTGCCACACGCCGACCCGCTCCACAAGGTCACCATCCTTCCCCGCGGCATGGCGCTGGGTGTCACCTGGAGCCTTCCCGAGGAGCGCCACACCTACTCGAAGGAATACTTCGAGGATGTCATCTGCCGCGCCATGGGTGGCCGAGTTGCCGAGAAGATCGTGTTCGGCCACCTCAACTCGGGTGCGGCCAACGACCTGGAGCAGGCCACCAGCATCGCCCGCCGCATGGTGCGCGAGTGGGGCATGAGCGACGCCGTCGGCCCGATGGCGTGGAGCGGCCACCAGCAGGTGTTCCTCGGTGAAGACCTGATGACCCAGGGCCGCGAGTACAGCGACGACACCGCCAAGGTGATCGACACCGAGATCGCTCGCATCCTGCACGAGCAGGAAGTCAGGGCGCACGAGCTGCTCCTGAAGCACCGCACGGCTCTCGATGCAGTGGCCGAGGCACTCCTCGACCGCGAGACCATCGACGGCGCCGAGGTCGCCCAACTGGTGCAGGCGTCGCTCGGCGAACCGACCACCGCCACACAGCCGGTCACCGCCGACTGATCACCGTCAGTGCCCGAGTTCCGGCTCGGGCGAACTCCCCGGCTGCCGCGCGTCGGCAACGGCCGCCCACAGGTCGGTGGCGGTGACGAGCCCGACGAAACCGCGGTGCACCACCCCGTCGGCGTCGGCGACGGCCACCATCGGCACGCCCTGCACGTTGTACTTGCGATGCAGCGACGGGGCGGCTCCGAACTCGACATCGACCACGTCGACCTCCGACGACGCAAGCACCGCCGCCTTGCTGAGCACGTCGGCGCAGGAGTTGCACGTCTTCGACGAGAACACCACCACCACCCACGGAGCCGTGGCACCGGGGAAGTCGGCGCGGTCGACCTGGGCCGGCACCACCGCGGTGGGCTGTGTCGGTGCAGCCACCTCGCGGCGACGTCGCAGGAGCACGCCCAGGGCCACCGCTGCGCCCATCACCACCACTGCCACCAGCACCTGCGTCATGGCTCAGCCCGGCAAGGCCAGCGAACCGCTGCGACCGCGCAGGCTGCCACCACGCGGAAGGAGACGCTCGACGATGATGCGCTGCGTCGACTCGACCACCAAGGGCACGCCGAGCGCTGCAGCCTCGTCGGGAATTGCGATGGTGATGATCCCGGACTTCGGCAGCGTCACCGCCTCGAGGCCCGGTACGGCCACTTCCCCACCCGGGCCGAGCGCCTTCACCGTGACGGTGCCGTCGAGATAGTCGAGGTTCATCACCACGAGCACGTCGTCGACCGCCAGGTCGGTGCCCACCGCCATGCTCCAGCGGGTGTACCCGTTGAACACCGCAGGCGCGCCCATCACCACCGACGTGATGAACCCGCTCCCCGCCTTTCGGGTGATGCCTCGTTCGATGACGACGCCGTTGTCGGACTCCGTCGAGAACGTCATGCCGTGGCGTCCGGACGGCATGCCATCGAACTCGGCCGTGGTGAACGACAGCACGTTGCCTGCGGCGACCGTGTCGGTGCGGAGACCGACGAAGTCGGTCTGCTCGTTGAGGCCCCACACATTGGTGGTGACCGTCACGTCGGTGTCGGAGGGGTTGTAGATGCTGTAGCGCTCGAAGGCCACGTCGGGGCCGACCTCACCGTCGGCGAACCACCACTCGCTCGACAACGACGGTGAACCGAGCGTCAACGAGTAGCCGCCGCGCTCGCCGAGATAGTGCTGTGCGCGCGCCACCACCACGCGCCCGCGTGAGGCAGCGACCGTGACCGCCAGCACGGCCTCGTCCTTCGGCATGTTCTCCTCGCTGACGACGGCGATGGAGTTGCCCTTCACCGGGAAGCCCTGCAGCGCCTGCGGTTTGCGAGTGCCGTTGTTGCTGGCGAACGTGAAGTCGAGGATGGCGTCATCGGGGAACGGGTTGGTGATGACGAGGTCCTCGCTGCTGCCGTTCAGCGTGTAGTTGTCGGCCAGGTACCAGTTCGTCGACGTGCTGTTCGAGCACGGACTGACCGCGGTGCCGGTCTTGGCCACGGCGCGTTGCTCGACGAACCCGCCACCTCCGGCGATCTCGATGAGCGCCGACAGATACGTACCGGTGGGCTGCACCTCGTTGAGGACAGCGGTCCACTCGCCGCGAACCGGGACCTCGAACGATCGCTCTGCCAGGGCTACACCGGCCGCGTCGGAGAACACGGTGAGATGCCCCTGCAGCGGAGCATCACCCGGGTTCACCACCACCACGTCACCGCCGCGGTCGAGTTCGGTGTTCGGCACTCCCCCGCAGAACCACGAGGAATTGATGAATGTGTTCTTCGGCACGAACGGCAGCGTGGGCTGGCCGAGCAACGCGAACCGGGGAGCACTCGGCGGTGCCGGTTCCTCGAACACGCCAGCGGGGAACAGAACGAGCAACACCAGCGGCAGGAAGCCGAGGAGGATCAGCGCGAGGCGGCGGCGCGTCATGTCGGCTCACCACCGGTCTGGTCATCGAGGTCGTCGGCGAAGACGGCCTCGAGGTCGAGATCACCGTCGCCGAACGGATCCTCGCTGCCGGCAGGGACGATGGCAGACGCGGTCGCAGCGAGGGGTGCGTCGGGCTCGGCCGCACCAGCCTCATCCATGGAACGAACCTCCGCATCGACAGGAACCTCCGAATCGGGGTCCCCCTCTGCGTCGGCCACCGGCGAGTCAGGCGGGAGGGCGACCGGGTCGACATCGTCGCTGAGCACCGCGTCGATCGTCGCATCACCGTCCGTAGTCCCGGACAGGGCGAGGTCACCGATCGGGCTGCTGTCGGTGAGCACCGCGCCACGACGACGCGGAATCCAGCGGGCGATCCGCACGCCGAGCGCGGTCACCAGCAGCGCCAGTGCAGCGGCCGCCTGCAACAGCACCCACAGCCAACGAAGCGGCGATGTGTGGTACTCGAGCCGCACGGTTCCTGCGGCGGGAAGGTCGAACGCCATCGTGGAGCCGAAGGCCCGACGTGACGGCACGGCGCGTCCGTCGACACTGAGGCTCCAACGAGTGTCGAACGGCACCGCCACGTGCACCGTGCCGGCATCGGCCGTTCCCACTGCGGGCCCGCGGGGGCTTGCGCCCACAGCGAACGGGATGGATCCACGAAGGTCGCTCTGGGCGACGGCCTCACCGCCGGCCTGCTTGCTGGCCTCGGCGCCGAACTCGGTGAGCATCGCACGGGTGGGACTCGCCGCCGTGTTCTCGTAGACGAGGAAGTTGGGGGGACGGGTGAGCGGCGATGCAAGGTCGAGTTGGTCGTCGAGCACGTCGACAAGTCCGTCGGGCGCAGCGAGCGGCTTGTCGATGGTGCCGTTGAAGCCGTCGGCGAGTGGCACCACCACGAACCTGATGCCGTACTGGGCCAGCAGTCGACCGCCCCGCAGCGTCGTGCCCGCGGCCATCTGGCGGAGCACACCGGCGATCTCCTGCTCGGTGGCCGACGGCCGCCCGGCGAACCTTCCCTCGATGGTGAGCGGCCCGTCGTCGGTGACCGCGTACCCGATGCCGGGTGCATAGGTCCACGCAGCCACCGGCACTGCACGGGGATCACCGATCCACAGCGTCCGATAGTCGCCCGTGGTCGGGTCGGTGGGGAACTCCGTGGTCACCGTCTGCAGCGTGCGCACTGGCATGTTCCATCGGCCGTCGGCGACGCTGAGAACGCCGGGCACGATGCCCACGGCAGCAGCAATGAGGCTCAGTACCCCGAGTGGCTGGCGAAGACCGAACGATCCGCTCATCACGTCACGATCGAACGCCGCCGCCACGCAGGCCGCCGACAGCGCGAGTCCGAGTGCCACGGGCACGAGCATCACCGACGCATCCGGAAGTCGGAAGGGAAGGGCACCACGATCGTCGAGAACCGCAAGTACACCGAAGAGCACCACGAACGTCGCGGCACGCGCTGCCCATGCGAAGCGCCAGGAACGCGCCACCACGAGTGCACCGAGCACCGGCACGAACAGCGCCACGCCCAGCCCCGAGAACTGCAGCGAGCCCACTTCCATCCGCAGCAACCCACCCAACCCAAGTGCGGTGGCGCCGGACGGTGGAACGCCGATGACAGCGGTCCATCCACCCTTGCCGATGAGGCTCAGCGACCACGGCAGGTTGATGGCCACTGCGCCGAGCGCACCAACGAGCGCGGCGAGCAACTGCGCGAGCGCGGCCCTGAGACTGCCGCCGGCGACCACGGTGGCCACGAACAGCGCCACTCCGATGCCGACCACTACCACGACCGAGGCCGGAGCGAAGGCGAACGACAACCCTGCGGCGAGGACGAGCTGTGCCATGAGCCGGCGCCGCCTCCGACGCGACACGGGGAGCTCAGTGTCGAAGTCGGGTTCGCGGTCGACCCACCGGGTGTCGATGCCAGAGGCACGTCGAACGAGGTGCACCACCCACGGTGCGAGGGCGTAACACACGAGTCCGGTCCACCGACCCCCGGACGCCAGTTGGACCCCCAACGGCAGGGCGGCGTACACCACCAGCAGCACCACGCGCGCCCGCGCTGCCTCGAAGATGGCGCCGAGTCGCCATGCCCCGACATAGCCCAGGAGCAGCGTTCCGAGCACTGCCATTGTGTGGAGGAGACCCGCGTGGAACAGGGTGAGCACGCTGGCGATCGACACGAGGCCGACGGCGGTGGGCACCGGTGCCGTGCTGCCGAGGCCATGCCCCGACCAGCCGGACAGGTAGTCGCCGAACATTCGGGCCGGGCTCGAGGGGAACCGGAGGAACTCGCCGAACTGCGGTACCCCATCGGCGATGATCCTTCGACTGCCGACGACGAAGAGGATGAGCACCGAGAGCCACGCGATGGCGGGCGCGCCGCCGGCGCTCTCGCGCCACCGACGCTCATTGCCGAGGTCAGGGTCGATCGGCCGACTGTCGCGGGCACGCACCGAGGCGGTGACGCGGGCACTGCCGCGCAACTGGAGGCCGGCCACCTCGGCATCTGGCACGTGCCGCAAGCCCGCCACCTGTCGGCGGCGGTGCACGTACGACGGCACGGCGGGCACCATGCCCACCAGCGCCGCCAGCAGCGCTCCGGCCTCACGCACCCGCCCACGCATCAGCAGATAGGCGGCCTGCGCCAGGCTGAGGAGCACCAACTGCACCAGCACCAGCGGCAGGCGACGGGCTCCGGTGAGGGTGGCGACCGTCCGCATGCGGCCACGCGCCGCAGGCCCGGGAAGAGCAAGTTCGGGAGAGCGCTCGCCCATGGCTTCCACGTGACGACCAACGGCGGCGGGGACCACCACCACGCGGGCACCACTGAGGTGCGCCCGCCAGCACAGGTCGACCTCGTCACCACGACTGGCGATGGCGGGGTCGAACCCGCCGATGGTGCGGAACAGGTCGGCCCGCACCAGCAGACATGCCGACGGGACAGCGAAGACGTCGCGCACCGCGTCGTGCTGCTCCTGATCGACCTCACCGGGTTCGATGATCGGGTCGACCTCACCGAACCTGTCGACCGCAAGGCCGACGTGCTGCAGCACGGTCGGGTCGTCCCACGTGACGAGTTTGGGCCCGACGATGCCGGCGTTGCTGCGGTAGAGCTCCTCCACCAGCAGGCGGATGGCCGACGGTTCCAGGGCGACGTCGTCGTGCAGGAAGCAGAAGAACCCGTTCTCCCCTTCCACCAGCCGCAGCACCTCGTTGGCCGCGCCGCCGAACGAGGGTGTCCCCTCCACGCCACGGACGAACGCGTTGGGCACCCGTTGACCGATACGACTGGCCAGATCGGTGTCGCCATCGAGCACGAGGAACAACGTCTTGAGGTTGCCGTAGTCCTGGGCCGCGAGCGCGTCGAGCGCGTCGTCGAACCATTCGCCCGGCTGGTGCACGACCATCACGGCCACCACGGGCGGAGCGATCGTTCCTGCGGCCTCCACGAAGATCCGAGGCTAGCGGCGCGGCCCCTCCAACTCAGGTCACCCGCCGTCGGCGGCCCGAACGGGGCCGTGGTCAGGCGAAATAGCCGTTGAGGTCGACCACGACGTGCACGTTCGAACTGGCCGTGATGCACCACCGGCCGCGTGCGTCGTCGAGACCGGCGACGCTCGTCGCGGCGTTCGAGCCGACCACGTACCGCACCATCGACACCGACGGTGCAGTTGCCATGCACGGATGCACGGTGAGATATCCAGGCGTCGCGGCCCCCACCGCGATCACCTGTGCCACCACGGCGCGCAGGCGCGCAGCCGACGGCAGGCCGTTGGCGCCGGCGAGTTGCACGGCACGGTTCACCCGAGCAGCGGAGATGCCGCTGAGACCCACGTTGACGCGGGTGTCGACGGCCCGCACCGGCGTGATGGCGTAGTAATCGGTGGTGGCCGAGTCGCCGTACCAACCGCTCATGTCGACGATGACGTGCATCGGGGCGCTCACGAAGACGCACACTTCACCGTTGGTCACGGCTGTCTCGACGTGGTTGGTGATGCTGCCACCCGCGTTCACCGTGGCCGATGCCACCGGTGGCACCTGGCTGCCACAGCGGAACACCGTGAGGTAGCCGTCGCGAACGGCGTTCACCGCATGCACGGTCAACGACACGGCGGTGGTCGAGGCAGGAGCGCCCGCCTTCCCCGCCACCTTCACCTTCAGCACACTCCCCTCGACAACCGGCGTGGCAGCGCTGCGGGTGTCGAGCAGTCGAGTCGGCGACACCGGCTCGAAACGGGAGCCGGCGCCCACGGCATAGGTACCGAACAGGTCGATCACCATGTCGGTGGTGGAGTGGCTGTAGACGCAGAACGTGCCGTCGGCACCGAGCGGGACCACCGACATCCCACCAACCACCTTGTTGGCCACCGACTGGACCGCAGCTGCCACCGGCCGCTCCACACCACACGGGTAGGCCGCCACGAAACCATTGGCGGCGGCGCGCACCGAGGTGAGGTTCACCGCCACGGCGGCCACCGACGGGTCGAGGCCCGGGTCGACCTGCAGCGTGCAGCCTCCCTTGAGCCGGGCGGCCGCGGTGCCCACACCCTTGCGGGTGTCGACGAGGCGCACCGGCGCGACCGGAGTGAAGCGGGTCGCCTGCACTGCGGGCGCTGAACCCGACACGGTCGGCTCGTTGCGCCCGTCGCACACGTCGAGCACCGGCGGGGGCGGCGGCGGGTCGACGGGGGCGGTCGCCCGCACCGAGAAGAGCGTGTCGCGCAGCCCCATGGCCGAGCGGAACTTGGCTCCGGTGACGGTGACGGAAGCGAGCGTTCCCTCCACCCGCAGCGATGTGACACGGCCACCCCATTCGCCGAATCCGTTGCGGGCCAGCACGGTGAGGCCGGTGAAGGCACCGATCGACGGATACTTCGCCGCGATGCCGGCGCCGGTGAGCGTCACGGTCCAGCGATGGTTCGGGTTGAGCACGGTGTCGTCGCCTTCGTCGACCACCGCCGGGAATGGCATCAACGCACCGGTTCCGGCCGATGTGAAGCCGCCGTTCGACGCCGAGAACATCGTGACCGCAATGGCGCCGCTGCCGACCACCCGGCGCACCACACCCGCAGTGGCGAGCACCGCGGCGTCGGTGGAGGCCGCCTCGACCACACGAACCTTGCCGCCCGCCGGCTGGAAGGCCGCCCCGAAGTAGGACTGGCAGGTCATGTCGCACACGTCGGCGTAGGGGTACCAGCGGTACGAGAGGGCGTAACTGCGCGCCGCCACTGCCTGCGCCTGCAGCGCCTGAGCCCCCTTGCCGCCACCGGCCGATGCCCAGCCCGGCGACATCTCCATGGCGATCACCGTGCGCAGGTACTGCTCGAGCGGCAGTTGGTTCACGGTGCGGTTCGCACCCGCCTGGTCGTTCAGGGTGCGGATGGTGCCTCGGTACCAGCGCACCGTGCCACTCGGCTCACAGGTGGCGAGCATCTGCCGATAGTCGGGCACCGTGGCCGAGTCGGCCAGCGTGTGCACCTCCACCGTCGTCGCGGCGGCGTCCGTGACCAGCGTCCAGCCATCCACCACCGGATCACTGGTTGCCGACGGACAGCGCACCATGTCGGCACGGGCCCACACCGAGTAGACGCCGTTGGTGGTGCCCTCGCGAACGAGGACCGACTTCCAGGGCCCGCCGGGGAAGCCCTCCACCACCAGCTCGCCCGTTTCCACCGACACGGCCGTCTGTGCATTGTCGAGGTTGGTGAGCCGGACCCGCACGCTCGAATCGAGCGGCACGGTGCTCGACTCGGTGCCGCCGTAGTAGTGGTCGAGGATCTGGGTGGCAGTCCAGCCGTGGTCGACCGCATAGCCGTAGGCACCCCACTGGCTGAGGCCCACACCGTGGCCGTTGCCGCCACCATCGAGCACGACCTGGTCGACCGGCGTG
Source organism: uncultured Bifidobacterium sp. (assembly GCA_964595105.1). Classification (GTDB taxonomy): domain Bacteria; phylum Actinomycetota; class Acidimicrobiia; order Acidimicrobiales; family Ilumatobacteraceae; genus UBA668. The sequence continues at coordinate 1,632 of CAZQPJ010000069.1, read as the reverse complement.
CCGGCCGCATTCGCCACCGTCGGCACGGCCACACCCACCGCGCTCACGCCCGCGCAGATGGCCGCGACAGCCAGCGAGGTGAGGGGGAAGGAACGGCGCATGTGACAGTTATCGGCCCGCTCTCACCACATCTTGACCATGAACAGAAGGAGAATCACCCGCGCGGGTAGCCTCGTGGTCTTGGTGACCGCCCCCGACGAGCCCTCCTCCGCCTCACGCGCACCCTTGCCGGAGGGCACCATCCCTGTCGGCATCGGTCTGCTGGTGTCGGGCCTCTCCGCCTTCGTGTTCCTGAAGGTCGGGAAGAACGCGCTCGGAGGTGACGACGGTTTCGCTCCCGTGCTGTCGCTGTGGTTCGCCACGTTCGCCCTCGCGCCCGGTTTCTTCCTGCCGCTCGAACAGGAGCTCGGCAGGGCCGTCTCGGCGCGTCGGGCACTGGGGCAGGGCGGTCGGCCGGTGCTGCGCAAGGTGGCCATGCTGGGTGGCATCCTCGCCGCCACGGTGCTGGTGGTGGTGCTCGCGCTCGGCAAGGTGATCACCGATTCGTACTTCGACGGCGACTGGGTGCTCCTGCTGGCTCTCGTGGTGGCCTTCGCCAGTTATGCGCCCGTGCACCTCGCCCGGGGCGTGGCCAGCGGCAGTGGACGGTTCAGGGCCTACGCCATCGTGATGGGTGCCGATGGTGCCGTTCGGGTGATCCTCTGTGTTGCGCTCGCCGTGTTCGGCGCCACCAGCGCCGGGGCCTACGGCATGGCGGTGGCGCTCGCCCCGTTGGCCGGTTTCTTCTACGTGCTCGGCCGCGGCGAGTTGCACACCGATGAGGGTCCCACCGCCACGTGGGCCGAGGTGACCCCCAACCTCGGGTGGCTCCTCCTCGGCTCGGTGTTCGCTGCCGGCCTGGTGAACGCCGGCCCGGTGGCGGCGACCCTGCTGAAGGCCGACGGCCAGGGCGAACTGGTCACCCAGTTCGGCTACGGCGTGCTGCTCTCGCGCATCCCGCTCTTCCTGTTCCAGGCGGTGCAGGCAGCGCTGCTTCCACGACTCGCCGGCCTCGCCGCCCGCCGAGAGTTCGACGAGTTCCGCAGTGGTTTCCGGCGGCTGTTGAAGGTGGTGGTGGCCGTCGGTGCGCTCGGCATCATCGGCGCCTATCTGCTCGGTCCGTGGGTGATCCGCACCATGTACGAGGCCCACCTCTCGAGCCGAACGATGGCGATGCTCGCACTCGGCAGCGCCGCCTACATGGCCGCGCTCGCCATGGCGCAGGCGGTCATCGCACTCAAGGGTCACGCACTCGTCGCGGTCGGGTGGGGCGTCGGGATGGTCGCGTTCGTCACCGTCACATGGCTCAGCAGCGACGACCTGTTCCGACGCATCGAGTACGGCCTGGTGGCGTCGTCGGTGAGTGCGCTCGCGGCCTTCGCGCTCGCCCTGCGATCGCGGCTGCGCAAGGGTGCGACACCGACCGCCGAGTCGATGATGGAAGCCATCATCGACATGCCCTTCGAGGCCTGACGGCCACGACCCGACCCGCGGGCCCGAGGTTCAGCGGCGGGCCGACTCGAGGCGCAGGTCGTTCTCGACCATCATCCTGATGAGCGTCGGGAAGTCGACATCGCGGTGCCAGCCGAGCTG
>CAZQPJ010000068.1:0-10177 GCA_964595105.1 uncultured Bifidobacterium sp. | reverse complement strand
TCTGCGCGTTGGAGAAGAGGGAACGGCCACCATGCGTGTCTTTGCCGCAGCGGAGGGCTTGTCCGTGCTCTGGAAGCGGGGAGCCATCATCAACGGTGTCCTTCAGGAATCCGGCGTCATAGGAACGGGCGCCAGCACCGCCCGCGGCGTGCACCACGTGGCACTCATCTGCAGCGACGTGGAGCGCACCGTGCGCTTCTACGACGGCCTGCTCGGCTTCCCGCTCATCGAGATGTTCGAGAACCGCGACTACGCAGGCTCGACGCACTTCTTCTTCGACATCGGCAACGGCAACTGCCTCGCCTACTTCGACCTGCCGGGCATCGACCTCGGCCCGTACATGGAAGTGCTCGGCGGGCACCACCACCTCGCCATCTCGATGGACCCTGAGCAGTGGCAGGCCGCTCGAGCCCGGCTCGATGGCGCTGGCATCGAGTACGCCCATGTCAGCGGCACGTCGCTCTACTTCCGCGGCCCCGACGGCGAACGGCTCGAACTCATCAGCGACCCGTTGCGCTGGATGTACGGCGAGGCAGTCGGCTGACGAGACCGTCGTCCGCGGCCGTCTACCATCGCCGCATGGAGTTCCACTTCGCAACCGTCTGGGAATCGATCGCCGATGTGCTGGGCGACAGCACCGCCGTGGTGCACGGCGACCGTCGCTTCACGTGGACGCAGTACGACGAACGCGCCGCTCGGGTTGCCGCTGCGTACACGGCCGCCGGGCTCGGCCCGAACTCGAAGATCGGCCTCTACCTCTACAACGGCAACGAATACCTCGAGGCGCACTACGGGGCGTTCAAGATGCGCGGCGTGCCGGTGAACGTGAACTACCGGTACCTCGACGACGAGTTGGTGTACCTGCTCGACAACGCCGACGCCGAGGCCTTGGTGTTCCACTCGTCGCTCGGCGATCGCGTGGAGCGCATCCGTGCCCGTCTGCCGAAGTTGCGGCTGCTGATCGAGGTCGACGACGGCGACACCGGCAGGGTGCAGGGCGCGCTTGCGTACGAGGCAGCGCTCGCCGGCAACGACCCGATGCCGCGCATCACCCGCGACGAGGCCGACATCTACATGCTCTACACGGGCGGCACCACCGGCATGCCGAAGGGCGTGATGTACGACATGGGCAGCATGACCGCCGCGTTCGTGTCGATGGGCTTCCCGCTCATCGGGCTGCCGGTGCCCGCCTCGGCCGACGAGATTGCGCCGGGCGTGCAGCAGGTGGTTGCCAGCGGTATGGGTCTCATCTCGATGCCGTGTGCCCCACTGATGCACGGCACCGGCGTGTGGCTGGGGGCGATGATCCCTCAGCTCGGCGGCGCCGAGGTGGTGACCCTCACCAACCGTTCGCTCGATGCCGACGAACTCCTGCGCACTGCACAGCGCGAGGCCGTCACCAACATCACCATCGTGGGCGACGCGTTCTCGAAGCCGATCATCAAGGCCATCGACGCTGCCATCGCCAGCGGCACCCCGTACGACCTGTCGAAGGTGCGCATGATCATCTCCTCGGGCGTCATGTGGACCGCCGAGGTGAAGGAGCAACTGCTCGACCGCATCGAACAGGTGTGGCTGCTCGACGCCATCGGTTCATCGGAGGGTTCGATGGGCAGCAGCATCTCGATGAAGGGCATGCCCCCGTCCACTGCGAAGTTCAACCGCAACCCCACCACCAAGGTGTTCACCGACGACGACCGCGAGGTGCAGCCGGGCTCCGAGGAGGTGGGCATGGTGGCCGCCGGAGGGCTCGTCCCCATCGGCTACTTCAAGGACGAGGCCAAGAGCGCTCGCACCTTCCGCACCATCGGCGGTGTGCGCTACTCGTTCCCGGGCGACATGGCCATGGTGGCGGCCGACGGATCGCTGATCCTGCTCGGCCGTGGCAGTCAGGTCATCAACTCGGGCGGCGAGAAGATCTTCCCCGAGGAGGTCGAGGAGGCGGTGAAGCGGGTCGACGGCGTGGTCGACTGTCTGGTGGTGGGTCTCGACGACGAACGCTTCGGCCAGGCCGTCACCGCGGTGGCGTCGGTGGCGGAGGGCGCGGCGGTCAGCGAGGCCGAGGTGATTGCGGGTGTGAAGGCCGACCTCGCCGCGTACAAGGCGCCCAAGCGAGTGGTGTTCGTCAGCCAGGTACCGCGCGCACCCAACGGCAAGGCCGACTACAAGGCCGCGAAGCAGATCGCACTCGACGCCGTCGGCTCCTGAGCCCAGCACTGGGGCATCGAGGCTCGACCGTCACAGCGTGCGGGCGATGCGCTCGCCGATCATCACCGCCGGCAGGTTGGTGTTGGCGCGGGTGATCTGCGGCATCAGGCTGGCGTCGGCCACCACCACACCCGGCACACCGTGCACCCGACCGTCGGCGTCGCACACCGCCATGTCGCCGGTTCCCATCGCGCACGAACCCACCGGGTGGTAGTAGTGCGCCACGGTGGCACGGATCGCCTCATCGGTGCTCATGTCGGTGATCCGGTCGCCCAGCACGCTCGCGAGCAAAGGGTGGTCGAGCAGTTGCTCCGCCAGCAGCAGACCATCGCGCAGCACTGCGATGTCGTGGCCCTCTGGGTCGGACAGGTATCGGTGGTCGATGAACGGGTGCGCCTCGGGATCGGGGGACGTGATGTGCACCAGACCACGGCTGCGCACGTCGACCGCCGCCACTTCCACGTGCACCCTTCCGTGCAGGAAACTCGTCTGGTCGCTGGCACACACGGGGAACACGTGCATGTCGTAGCGACCGTCGTGGGACTGGCTCGACGCGAATGTGCCGAGTGTCTGTTCCTCGGGCAGGAAGCCGGTTGCCGCAGCCTCGTCGAGCCATTGCTGCAACTGCGGGCCCACCACTCGGTCGGCGTGCACCATCGGATGGTCGTGCAGGTTCGCACCCACACCCGGCAGGTGGTGCACCACGTCGACCCCGGCAGCGCGCAGCACGTCGGCCGGGCCGATGCCCGAACGCTGCAGCACCAGTGGTGTGCCGTAGGCGCCGCCCGACAGCACCAACGTGCCGGCCTCGATGTGCACCGCACCCTCGGGGCGACGCACCACCACGCGCACCGTGCCGTTGCGCACCTCGAAGCGGTCGACCAACGCCATGTCGAGCACGCGCACCGCGCTGCGAACCGGGTCGAGGTAGGCGAAGGCGGCGTTCCATCGTGTCGTGCCGACCACGTTCACCGTCTCGAGTCCGAATGCCGCTCCGGCGTCGAGGTCGCAGAGGGCGCTGGCGATGGGCCAGCCCAGGTCGGTCGCGGCCTGCAGACATCGGGCATGGAACGGTCCGGCCTCGTGGGTGTCGTAGGCCCGCACGCGCATCCGTCGCACCACCTCGGCGTAGATCGGTGCGACATCATCGCCCGACCACCCCGGCAGGCCCCACTCGTCGTACTCGGCGCGCTGCCCCACGGCGGCGATCGCCCCGTTGTGGGCGCTGCATCCGCCCATCACCCGAGCTCGCTCGAACGCCCACCTCCCCGCCGTGTAGCCCCAGTCGTGGGTGGTGGCCAGCATGCGGGCGTTCAACAGCTCCTCGGGCCACCGACCGGAGTCGACCGCGCCGTAGTCGGGCCCGGCCTCCACCAGCAGCACGTCGCGCCCGCGTTCGGCGAGGCGCCCCGCCACCACGCACCCGGCCGAGCCACCACCCACCACCACCGTGTCGGCCTGCAGCAGCGTCACCCGATTCCTCCCATCACGAGCGCGCCCAGCGGCGAGCCCGGGTCGACCAGTTCATCGACGATGTCGAAGTGGTGGCGACCGTCGCGCTCGAGCATCGTCACCGCGCATCCCGCCGAGCGCAACACCGCCGAGTAGGTGGTGCCCTGTGCCCGGAACGCATCGGTGTCGTTGTCACCCCACGTCACCACCACCTCCGGCGTGCCGGCCACTCCCGACAGCATCGGGCTCAGCAGCACCGCCTCCGACAGGTCGAGACCGAGTGGTGCGTTCACGCTGGTGTGGACCAATGGACGCAGGTCGAACACGCCGCTCACCAGCACGGTGCGGAGCAATGGCACCGGAGGTGGCTCCACCACGCTCACCATGGCAGCAAGGTGGGCACCAGCCGAATGACCTGCCAGCACCACCGGGCAAGGCCCGGCCGCATCGACGATGGCGGCGAGCGCAGCGGTGACCTCACCCACCATGCGTGGCAGGGTGCCCGCCGGTGCGATGGTGTACTCGATGGCGGCATAGCTCCATCCCGCTGCCAGCGCGCCCGGCGCGAGGTAGAGCGAGTCGGCAGCACTCAGCGCCTGCCAGTAACCGCCATGCACGAACACCAGCAGCGGTGCACCGCTGTGCGCCTCCACCAGCAGGCTCCCACCCGCCAGCACCTGCACTCGCCCGGCGAGTTCGCGGCGCGCGGCATCGCTCCGCTGCACGTAGTCGGCGACGAAGGGCGCCGAGGATCCGCCCACGCGTGAACTGGGCGAGTACTCGCGCTCGAGGTCGGTCACGCCCGAAATCTAGACCGGCGACGCGTAGGGCCTTTGGTCCCCCACGCGCGGTGCCTCGCGCCCCTGCTCGGCGATCAGCCCCGTCGGTACCGTCGTCAGCGTGTCCGTGAACCAGAAGTCCCACCCCGGTCGAACCATTCGAGTGACTGCACTGGCGACAGCGCTCGCGTTCGGTGCCGCTGCGTGCTCGAGCGATGCCAACGATGCGATCACCACCACGTCGGCCGCGTCCTCCGAGTCGACCACCACCACGCTGACCCCGCTTCCCAAGGGCGACATCGTGGCCACGGCCCTCACCAGCCACGTGTTCACCGAACTGGCAGGCCTTGCCGTCGACGCCGGTCTGGTCGATGCGCTGCGTCAAGGCCCGTTCACGGTGTTCGCCCCCACCGACTCGGCGTTCGACAAGTTGCCGGTCGACGTGCTCCACGCCGTGCAGGCCAACCCCGACACGCTCGCCACCGTGCTGAAGCACCACGTGGTGGAAGGCTCCATCAGCCCCGACAAGCTGGCCGCCGGCGACCTGAAGACACTCGCCGGCGACACCCTGTCGGTCACCAAGGTGGGCGATCAGTTCTTCGTCGACGGCAACCCCGTCGGCGACGGAGTCGAGGCCACCAACGGCTTCGTGTACGTGATGAACGACGTGCTGGTGCCCGCCCTCGGCACGGTGGTCGATGTCGCCGTGGCGTTCAAGGACGCCGGCTTCGGCACCCTGGTGAGCGCCGTCACGAAGGCAGGACTGGTGGATGCTCTCAGTGGCGAGGGACCGTTCACGGTGTTCGCCCCCATCGACACGGCGTTCAGTGCGCTGCCCCCGGCGACACTGAACGCCGTGCTGGCCGACCCCAAGGGTCTGCTCACCACGGTGCTCACCTACCACGTGGTGAAGGGCCGGATCACGACCGACCAGCTGAAGGAAGGTGACCTCACTGCCCTCAGCGGTGAGGTGTTGAAGGTCACGAAGGACGCCGACGGCAACTGGCTGATCGACGGCACCCCCATTGCCGTCCAGAACATCCAAGCCTCGAACGGTGTCATTCATGCCATGGGTGCGGTGCTGATTCCCCCGTCGATCGGCTGATCCCCTGCCCTGCGGCCCCCACCGCAGACGACAAACGGCACCCCCATGATCCGAAGCAGCGGCCCGACGGCACGGGCCGCTGCTTCGCGTGGTGCCATGCTGAGGTCCGCCATGAATGCCACCGGCCTGCCCATCGACGCACACCGCGACGAACTGCTGGCAGCCATCACCGCGCACCAGGTGGTGATCGTGGCGGGCGAGACCGGTTCGGGAAAGAGCACCCAGTTGCCGCAGCTGTGCCTCGCCCTCGGCCGGGGTGCAGAGGGTCGGCTCATCGGCCACACCCAGCCACGCCGGGTGGCGGCGCGCACCATCGCCGAGCGGGTGGCCGATGAACTCGGCACCGAACTCGGCCACACCGTGGGCTACACGGTGCGCTTCACCGACCGGGTGGGCGAGCACACCCGGGTGAAGGTGATGACCGACGGCATCCTGCTGGCCGAGATCCAACGCGACCGGATGCTGAAGCGATACGACACGCTCATCATCGACGAGGCCCACGAGCGCAGTCTCAACATCGACTTCCTGCTCGGCTACCTCAAGCAGCTGCTGCCCCGCCGGCCCGACCTGAAGATCATCATCACCTCGGCAACCATCGACACCGAACGGTTCAGCCACCACTTCGACGCGCCGGTCATCGAGGTCAGCGGCCGCTCGTACCCGGTCGAGATGCGATACCGACCGTTCGGTTCGCGGCCCGACGAGCCCGGCGACGATCGCGATCAGGTGCAGGCGGTGCTCGATGCCGTCGACGAACTCGAACGCGAGGGTCGTGGCGACGTGCTGGTGTTCCTCAGCGGCGAGCGGGAGATCCACGACGTGGCCGACGCGCTGCGCCGGCAGAACACCGAGCGGGGCGGCCACCTCGAAGTGCTGCCGCTGTATGCGCGCCTGTCGGCGGTGGAGCAGCATCGCATCTTCCAGCCCCACTCGGGGCGCCGCGTGGTGTTGAGCACCAACGTCGCCGAGACGTCGCTGACCGTGCCCGGCGTGCGCTACGTGGTCGATGCCGGCACGGCGCGCATCAGCCGGTACAGCCACCGCCTGAAGGTGCAGCGCCTCCCCATCGAGCCCGTGTCGCAGGCGTCGGCCAACCAACGTGCCGGCCGGTGCGGTCGCGTGGCACCGGGCATCTGCATCCGCCTCTACGACGCCGACGACTTCGCCGCCCGGCCGACCTTCACCGAACCGGAGATCCTGCGAACCAACCTCGCCTCGGTGATCCTGCAGATGACGGCGCTCGGACTGGGTGACGTGGAGGCATTCCCGTTCCTCGACCCGCCCGACCCGCGGTCGGTGCGCGACGGCTACGCGCTGCTCGACGAACTCGGTGCCATCGACGAGGAACGCCTCACACCGCTGGGGCGCCGCCTGTCGAGGCTGCCCATCGACCCCCGGCTCGGCCGCATGGTGCTGGAGGCCGAGCGGCACGGTTGTGTGCGCGAGGTGTTGGTGATCGCTGCCGCACTCAGCATCCAGGACCCGCGTGAACGACCGGCCGAACAGCGTCAGGCCGCCGACGAACTCCACCGTCGGTTCACGGTGCCGGGCAGCGACTTCCTGTCGTTCGTGCGGCTGTGGGACCACCTCCGCGAACAGCAGCAGCAGCGCACCAATAGCCAGTTCCGGCGGATGTGCAAGGACGAGTTCCTGCACTACGTCCGCGTGCGCGAGTGGCAGGACCTGTTCAGCCAGTTGCGCCAGGTGGCCGGGCAACTCGGTATCCGCCAAGGGGCCGAACAGGGGCATCCCGATCGGGTGCACCAGGCGGTGCTGGCAGGCCTGTTGAGCCACCTCGGCATGCGCGAGGCGGTGGAGGGCACCAAGCGCAGCGACTACCGCGGTGCCCATGGTTCGCGGTTCGCATTGGGGCGCGCATCGGCCGTGGCCAACACCCAACCGAAGTGGGTGGTGGCCGCCGAGTTGGTGGAGACCAACCGTCTCTGGGGCCATGTGGTGGCCGAGGTGAAACCCGAATGGGCGGAGCGCCTGGGCGCCCACCTCACCCGCCGGTCCTACGGTGAGCCGTGGTGGGACACCCGTCGCGGTGGAGCGGTGTGCCGAGAGCAGGTGACGCTCTACGGACTGCCCATCGTGAACCGCACCGTCGGCTACGACCGTGTCGACCCCGCCGCCGCTCGCGAGTACTTCATCCGCTGCGCACTGGTGGAGGGCGACTGGAGCACCCACCACGCCTTCTGGCCACGCAACCGCGACTTCCTCGACGGCCTCGCCGGCATGGCGGAGCGTCTGCGGCGCCCCGACCTTGCCGACCACGAAGCCGTGTTCGCGTTCTACGAACGGCGGGTGGGAGCCGAGGTGTTCACCACCCGCCACTTCGACCGTTGGTGGAAGGACGCCCGTTCGGCCGACCCCGAGCTGCTGACGATGCGACTCGAGCACTTCACCGATACGGCCACTGCCGGTGCCGGCGAGCAGTTCCCCACCGTGTGGCACCTGCCGGAGATCGACCTCGCGGTGACCTACCGATTCGACCCCGGTGCTCCCGACGACGGTGCCACCGTGCACGTACCGGTTGCCGCCCTCAACCAGATCGACGACGCCGGATTCGACTGGGGCGTGCCGGGCTTTCGGGCCGAACTCGTCGACACCGTGCTGCGCTCGCTGCCGAAGGAGCACCGCCGCGAGCTGACGCCGATGGCCGAGGTGGTCGCCCGTGTGACGGCGGCGCTGCAGCCCTCCGACCTGCCGCTCACGTCCGCCCTGGCCCGCACGGTGGAGGCCGTCACCGGTGTGCGGGTGCCGGCAGCGGCGTTCGACATCGAACGCGTACCGCCGCACCTTCGCATCACCTTCGCGGTGAGCGACGAGCGTGGCCGGGTGTTGGCCACCGGCCGCCGACTCGCCGACCTCCGCACCCAGTTGGCCGCTGCCGTGCGTCGCACCATCGCCGACGCGACCGCCATCGATGAACGTCGCGGCATCACCTCGTGGGACCTCGGTGACCTTCCCACCAGTGTCGAGACGAATCGCAACGGACTGACCGTTCGCGGCTACCCGGCGCTGCTCGACGATGGTGACAGCGTGAGCATCCGGGTGCTCACCACGCCGCGGCTGCAGGCGAAGGTGATGCACGGTGGTGTTCGTCGGCTGCTGCTGCTGGCGGTGCCCGTTGGCAAGCGGGCAGTCGGACGCGACACGTCGACGTCGCTCCTCCCCGACTGCTGTGTCGCTGCAGCCGACGCGGTCATCCACCGCAACGGCGAACTTCCCTTCACGCAGGCTGCCTTCGAGGCGCTGGTCGCAGCGGCCCGCGATGAACTCCCCACCGAGGCAGCGCGGCTGCTGAAGGTGGCGAACGAGGTTCGGTCGAACGCCGCCGCTGTGCGCGACCGACTCGACCGATTGGTGGCACCCGCCGTGGCCGCCTCGGCGGCGGATGCGCGGGCGCAACTCGAGCGCCTCACACGCGACGGCTTCGTGCGCACGGCCGGCCCGACACGCCTCACCGACGTCGCTCGCTACGTGAAGGCCATCGATCTGCGGCTCGCGAAACTTCCCGAGGCACCGCAGAAGGACGCCGCCAACCTGCGCGAGGTGGCAGCCCTCGAGCGTCGCTACACCGAGTTGCTGCGGCGCACCGCTCGCGAGGACGTCACCTCGGAGATGGTCGATGTGGGCTGGATGCTCGAGGAGTTGCGCGTGGCGGTGTTCGCGCAGACCCTCGGCGCGGCAAAGGGCACCAGCGCCGCACGGGTGTCGAAGGCGCTCGCCGCATTGGGCTGCTGACCCTAGAGTCGGGCCATGTCCGACTATGCCGTGCGCTTTCCCTCGCTGTCGTTCGACACCCCGGCGGAGGGCGTCCTGCGCATCACCCTCGACGCTCCCGGCCTGAACTCCGTGTCACCCGAGTGCCATGCTCACCTCGCCGACGTGTGGCCCGTCATCGATCGCGACCCAGCCGTTCGCGTCGCCGTCATCCAGGGTGCAGGCCGTGGCTTCAGTTCGGGCGGCAGCTTCGAACTCATCGATTCGCTCACCACCGACTACGCCGCCCGCACGCGCACGCTGCGCGAGGCGCGCGACATCGTGAACAACGTCATCAACTGCTCGAAGCCCATCGTCAGCGCCATCCACGGGCCGGCGGTGGGCGCCGGTCTGGTGTGCGCATTGCTGGCCGACGTGAGCGTGGTCGGCCGCACCGCACGCATCATCGACGGTCACACCCGTCTCGGCGTGGCCGCCGGCGACCATGCCGCCATCTGCTGGCCGCTGCTGTGCGGCATGGCGAAGGCGGAGTACCTCCTCCTCACCTGCGACACCCTCACCGGCGAGGAGGCAGAACGCATCGGACTGGTGAGCATCTGCGTCGACGACGACGCGGTGCAGGCCCGCGCGCTCGAGGTGGCGGTGCAACTCGCCGGCATGGCGCAGGCAGCCATCCGCTTCACCAAGCACACCCTGAACCACTGGTATCGGCAGGCCGGGCCAATCTTCGACGCCAGCCTCGCCTACGAGTTCTACGGATTCGGCGGGCCCGATGCGGTGGAGGGCGTCGCCTCCCACCGCGAGAAGCGCCCACCCGTGTTCGACGGCCCCACCAGCGAGTGACCGCCGGGCTGCGGGTCCACTCGGCCCGAACCGAGGCTTTCGTGCGCCTCAGGGCGGCACG
>CAZQPJ010000067.1:0-10178 GCA_964595105.1 uncultured Bifidobacterium sp. | reverse complement strand
GTGCATCACAGAGCAGCGCAGGTCCGAGATCGCTGCCACCGATGCCGATGTTCACGACGGTGCGAATCGGCTGTCCGGTTGCGCCGCGCCACGCGCCCGAACGGACCGATGCGGCGAACGCCCCCATTCGCGCCAGCACGGCATGCACCTCGGGCACCACATCGACACCATCCACCATCACCGAGTCACCGATCGGGGCCCGAAGCGCGGTGTGCAACACGGCACGCTGCTCGGTGGTGTTGATGCGATCACCGGCGAACATCGCGTCACGTCGCTGTTCGATGCCCGCCGCCGCTGCCACCGCCAGAAGGCGCGCCACCACGGTGTCGTCGACGAGATGCTTCGACCAGTCGATACGCAGGTCGCCAGCCGTGTGCAGGTGGCGGCGGGAACGACCGGGGTCGGTGGCGAACAGGTCGCGGAGGTGAGCGGGCCGCTCACACGACTGCAGCGCCGCCCATTCCGGCGTGGAGGTGATGTCCATCGATGGCGACGCTAGCCAGCCGGCAACGGCAGGAGCGCGGCAGCGGACGCATCGAGCACCACCACCGTGCCGGTACGACGCACGCGCTCGACCGGCAACGAGGCACGATGCAGCAGCCAGTCGCGCACCGGCACTGCCTTGTCGGGTCCGGTGGCCAGCACCAGCCGCGCTCGAGCGCCGTTCACCACGTGAGGCGTCAGCGTCATTCGCACGTGGCCTCGATACTCCGCACTCAGCGCCACGGCTGCAGTCGAGTCGACCACAGAGTCGCCGGGAGGCCACGACGCCGTGTGGCCGTCGTCGCCCAGCCCGAGGTGCACGACGTCGAACGACTCTGGCAGGCGCGCCGCATACCGCCCTGCGGCCGCACCGAGGTGCCGAGCCGTCACCGGCATCAACCGCACCTGCGCGGCACGGACCGGCAGCATGTCGAGCAGCGGCGCATTGCGAGCGTCGTCGCCATCGGGGGCCACGCGCTCATCGACCTGGAACACCGTGAGGTCGTGCCAGGGAACGTCGAGTTCCACGAGCGCCGCGAACATCGCCGCAGGCGTGCGGCCGCCACTGAACGCCACGCTGGCGGCGCCACGTCGACGCACGGCGTCGCGCAGTCGTCGGGCCAACCAGTCGGCGGCCGCCATCGCGGCGCGCTCCGGCGTGTCGGTCACCTGAAGGTCCACCGACCCAGTCTGCCGGTCAGAGGTCGTGCAGGAACGACACCACCGGTGCCGTGAACGCGTCGTTGCGGTCACCCGCCACCATGTGGTGCGCGTCGCCGACATCCACGTACCGGGCGTGCGGGACCAGTTCGAGGAACTCCCGTGCAGCGTCCTCGCTCAGAACGTCGCTCATGCGGCCGCGCACCAGCAGCACCGGCAGATGGATGCGCGTGATGTGGTCGGCGAACAGTTGGGCGTCGGTGGTGGTGCGCGGCCGGTGCTCCTGCTGCATGAACTTCGGATCCCAGTGCCAGCGATACCGGCCGTCGTCGCCCAGGCGAAGGTTGCGTGCCAATCCGTCGAGGTTCGTCGGACGAGGACGGTTCGGCAGATAGCCGGCCACCGCGTCGGCGGCATCCTCGAGCGAGGCGAATCCCTCCGGTCTCCCGGTCATGAACGTGATGATGCGCTGGATTCCTTCGGGCTCCGACCGGTGCGCGATGTCGACCAGCACCAGTGCTCGCGATGCCGGCGCCAGACCGGCCTGCCCGCGAGCCCCCTCGGTCCACATCGCCGTGACGCCGCCCATCGACGCACCCACCACGGCCGGCCTGCCGAGCAGTTCGCACCACGTCTCCATGTCGAACTGGAAGGCATCGAGGCTGTAGTCGCCGATCGGGTCCCAGTCGCTGTCGCCATGGCCCCGCAAGTCGGCGCTGACCGCATAGAAGCCCTGCGCAGCGAGCACCCGTGCCGTGCTTCCCCACGAATGGCGGGTCTGCCCACCGCCGTGCTGCAACAGCACCGGGGCACCATCCGGCTCGCCGTAGGCATCGGCCACCAGTCGCACCCCGTTGGCGCCGGTGATCTCGAGGGTGGTGTGCCGCACGTGCGACACCTTGGCACAGGCAGTCGCGGTGTTCACAGTCCGACGACGGGGCGTCACCGGTCGGGTCAGCGGCCGGTGAAGTGCGGCGGTCGCTTCTCGAGGAAGGCCCGCACACCCTCGCGATGGTCGTCGGTGCGGAACAAAGCGCCGAGCGTCCGCGACACCCATTCACCGAGTTCGTTCCAGTCGGGGTCGAGCGCCCGCCGCAGGCCCGCCTTCAACTGCTGCACCGCCAGAGGCGGCCGCGAGGCGATGGTGTGCGCCAGGTCGAGCGCCACCGACATGAGGTCGTCGTGCGGCACCACCCTGCCCACCAGACCCCACCGTTCAGCCGTGGCGGCGTCGATGACGTCTCCGGTGAAGAGCATCTCTGCGGCGCGTTCGCGGCCCACCAGGTGGGCGAGCCGCCCGATACCGGCCACATCGCTGCACAGACCGCGCAGCACGAACAACTCCCCGAACCTCGCTCGATCGGACGCAACACGAAGGTCGGCCATCAACGCGAGTTCCATCCCCCAGCCCACGGCCGCACCGTTCACGGCAGCCACCACGGGGATGTCGGTGTGCAGCAGTGCGTCGGCTGCCGGAGTGAGCCGAGGAACAACCGCAACGGGTGCGCTCCGTTCGCCCCCGCCCATCACCTCGCGAACGTCGTCACCGGAACAGAACACCGGGTCGGCTCCGGTGATGACGATGCACCTGGCGGTCGAGTCGCGCACGGCGTGTTCGAGTTCGTCGTAGCTCTGGAAACGCAGCGCGTTGCGCACCTCGGGGCGGTCGATCACCACCACGTCGACGTCACCGTGACGTTCCACCCTCACGTCGGCCATCTCGTCCCCCTCCGCGCTCGAACCGTACTGTAGGAACCATGACCACGCTGTCGTGTTCCGGCCTCGACGCCCTCACCCGCACCATCGAGTCGGAGGTCGACGCCGGCCACGTGTCGGCCGCTCAGGTCGCCATCGGTCTCGACGGCGAGGTGGTGGAGTTCGCCTCGTTCGGCGCTGCCGAGCCCGACCACCGCTTCATCATCTTCTCGGCCACCAAGACCCTGGTTGCGATGGCGCTCCTCCCTCATCTCGCGGACGGCAGCCTCGACCTCACCACGCCCGTGGCGCACTACATCCCCGGCTTCGAACAACGCGGCAAGGGCGACGTCACGGTTCTCCACCTGCTCACCATGCAGGGCGGGTTCCCGCAGGCGCCGATCGGCCCGGACCACTGGGGGTCGAGCGACGGTCGGCGCAGCAAGTTCGCCCAGTGGCGACTCGACTGGCCCGCCGGCACCCGCACCGAGTACCACCCCATGGCTGCACATTGGGTCATCGCCGAACTGCTCGAAACACTCACGGGGCGCTCCTACCTCGACGTGGTGCACGAGCGTGTGGCGGCACCCGCCGGAGTGGGGCGACTGCTGGGTCCGGCCGCCGCTGCCGCCACCGAGGTTCGGCTCGCCGGCCAGTACCCTGCCGACCACGATGCTCTCGTGCAGGTGTTCGGCCGAGCCGACCTGGTGCCTCAGGCGAGCGTGGGACCCGACGCACTGCTCTCGCTGAACATGCCGGCGCTCCAAGCGGTTGGCATTCCCGGTGGCGGCGCCATCGCCACTGCGGCCGAGATGGCGCTCGTCTACCAGCACTTCCTCCACAACAACGACGACGCCCTTCCTGCCGCATGGCTCGCCGACGCCGTGGGCACGATCCGCAACGCCGGCGTCAGCGTCACCGACGGAGTGCCCGCCAACCGCACCATTGCGGGCTACGTCGCGGGCAACGACGGCTACCACCTCCACCGCTGGATGCCGGCCGCGCCACGTGCGTTCGGTCACGCCGGCGCCGGCGGACAGCTCAACTGGTGCGACCCTGCAAGCGGGCTCAGTTTCTCGTTCCTCCACGACACGCTGCACCAGGACCCGCGCGTCGAGTTCCTGCGCGCCGCACGGCTGCACGACTGCATCATGGAAGCGATGCGCGGCTGACATGGAACAACAACGTGCCGGCATCGTGGCCGGAGTGGCGGCCTACGTCGTGTGGGGTCTCCTCACCCTCTACTGGAAGCAACTCCATCGGTTCAATGCGTTCGAGCTCATCGGTTGGCGCATCACTGCATCGGCGGTGATGATGGCCGTGGTGCTGTCGGTGACGCGGTCGTGGGGCAACCTGCGCACCATCCGCAACGACCGCGCACTCCTGCGCGTCGTGGCAGTCGCTGCCGTGCTGCTCACCATGAACTGGACGTCGTACGTGTGGGCAGTGGTGCACGGTCATGTGCTCGAGACGGCGTTGGGCTACTTCATCGCTCCCATCGGCACCGTGCTGGTGGGCGTGCTCGTGCTGCACGAACCGCTCCGGCCGGCGCAGAAGGCGTCGCTGGGGTTCGCCGTTGCCAGCGTGCTCGTGCTGACGGTCAGTTATGGCAACGTGCCGTGGTTGGCGCTGATGATCGCCGGTACCTGGATCGCCTACGGCTACTTGAAGAAGCAGGTGCCGTTGAAGCCGGTCGACAGCATGGCCGCCGAGAGCCTGTTGCTGATCGCCCCCGCAGTGGTGCTCGCCGCCGCGATGGGCACCCGGGCCGACAGCATTCCCCACGTGGCCACCACCACCGAGTTGGTGTGGGCACTGCTGTCGGGCGTGGCCACCGTCGTACCGCTCATCCTGTTCGCCTACGCGGCGCAGCGGGTGCCGCTCACCATCATCGGCCCGATGCAGTACATCGTGCCGAGCATGAACTTCGTCATCGGCTGGCTGATCTACGACGAAGCACTGCCGCCTGCCCGCGTCGCTGGGTTCGCCCTCGTGTGGGTGGGCCTCGCGATTCTCACCGTCGACAGCGCTCGCCGAGCCCGTGCTGCTCGGCTGCAGCCTGCCGCGGTGGGCTGAGCCGCCTCACGAACGCCGCATCGACGACGGGTCGATGGGCATCCCGAACTTCACCCGGTTGTGGGCGTGCCCGAGGTGCTGGAGCGAGAACGCAGCACGGAATGCCGTGAACTGACCCTGCGCGTCGAGGGTCTGGTTGACGCTCTCCTTCGCGAGACGAAGTGCGAAGCTCGGGCGCTGGGCGATACGACCGGCCATCGCCATCACGTAGGCACGGAGATCGTCGCCCGGAACCACCTGGTTCACCATGCCCAACCGGTGCGCATCCGCGGCGGTCACCCAGTCGCCGGTGAACAGGAGTTCCTTCGCCTTGCGAGCCCCGAACTCCCACGGGTGGCCGAAGTACTCCACACCGTTCACACCCATGCCCACGACAGGGTCGCTGAACAGTGCGTCGTCTGCGGCGATGATCACGTCAGCCACCCACAGCAGCATCAGCCCGCCGGCGATCGTCTTGCCCTGGGCAGCAGCCAGCATCGGCTTGGGGATGTTGCGCCACCGCCAGCACATCTGGAAGTAGAGCTCCTCCTCCCACGCCATGTGACCCTCCTGGCCCTCGGCACTGAAGCCGCCGTTGGGCGACACACGGTCGAACTCACGGAAGCTCTCGGTGTCGCGCAGGTCGTGGCCGCTCGAGAAGTGTGGCCCGTCGGCCTGCAACACGATGACCTTCACGTCGGTGCGGCGCGACGCATCGTCGAAGGCCGCGTTCATCTCGTAGGTCATCCGCTTGTTCTGGGCGTTGCGGCTCTCGGGGCGGTTGAGCGTGACGACGGCGATGCCGTGCTCGCCGGGCTCCATCACCTCGTAGCGGATGGTGGAGAGGTTCTCGAGGTCGACTGCCATGGGCGCAGAGTAGCCCCGAACGCGAAACGGCCCGCCCCCGAGGGGGCGGGCCGTTCAACGGGACGCAACCGTGATCAGGGAGTCTCGAACTCGGTGATCAGCGTGCCGATGTCGGTGAAGGTCGCCGACGTGGCGTCGTACTGCAACACCTGCAGCGACTCGGCGAGGTACGGGTCGGCCTCACCCATCGACTTGTCGACCACGCCCTGACGGGCGAGCATCGGCGTGTAGGTGAAGTTGCGAGCGGCGTTGATGATCGAGGCCCGGCTGAGGCCATCGGGCGACGCCTGCGCCTGCTTGATGATCGCGACGGTCACCTCAGCCGTGGTCCAACCGGCGGCGGCGGTGGCGGCGATGTCGCTCTTGCCGATGCTGGCCATGTAGTCGAGGTACTCCTTCACCGACGGCACTGCGGCATTCGCCGGAGCGGTGACGTCGATGAGGTTGTTGGAGGTGTAGATGCCGTTCGCTGCCGGACCTGCCACGGCGAGGATGAGACTGCTGGCGCACGTGTTGGTGATGTAGGTGGCCGGCGTCCACGCGGTGTTCTGTGCCTTCGCCGAGGCGAGCTCCGACAGGAAGCCGATGCAACCAGCGCCCAGCGGCACTGCCATCACCACGTCGGGGGTCTTCGAAGCGATGCTGGTGACCTGGGCGGTGGGCGGTGCTTCGTCGCCGGCCTCGATGGTCTGCTCGTCGACGATCTCGAGGTTGTACTGCGGCGCCAACTCCTTGAAGGCGTCGGCGTACACCTGGCCGAACTCGCTGTTCACGTAGAACAGGGCAACCTTCGCGCCGTTCGGGTACTGCTGCGCGATCTGCTTGGCGTACACCTTCGACTCGACGGTGTAGGGCACCAGGATGCCGGTGGTCCACGGGTAGTCGGCCACCTCGCCCCACTTCGGGGCGCCGGTGAGAGCGTTCAACTGCGGGATGCACTCCTCGTTCAGCGTGTCGCGCACGGCCGTGTTGTTCGGCGAACCGATGATGCCGGCGAACACCTGCGCGCCAGCGTCGATCTGCTTCGAGATGGCACCCGGGGTGAGGTCCTTGTTGTACTGGTCGTCCTCGATGGTCGCCTCGATCTTCACATCGCCGAGGAGTCCCTTCGAGTTGGCGTAGTCCATGTACGCGAGGAAGCCGTCCTTCACGGGGGCGAACGCCGCCGCGGCGACTCCACCGCTGAGCGGCATGGCCGAGCCGATCTTGATGGTGCCGGTGATGGGCGCCTCTGCCGCAGCAGGGTCGATGCAGTCGGCCGTGTCGACCGCCCACGAGGTGGCGGCCGGCGTCGTGGTTTCGGCCGGTGCCGTGGTGTCGGCCGACGTGTCGCCGGTGGTGACGGCAGTGGTGTCACCGGTGGTGGCTGCAGTGGTGGTGTCGCCGGAACTGCTGTCGCTGCTGCACGCAGCGATGAGCATGGCACCGGCAGCAACCACGGCGAGCAGACGGGAAGAGCGTCGCATTGGGTTGTCCCCTTCGTGATGGGTGGTTGGGTGGTGTCAGGCCTCGGCGGAGGCCGAGGCAGATGCCGCGAGCGTACCCGTGCCCGCGGGCGCAGGTACAACCGTCACGAACTTCGCCACCACACGCTTTCCCATGCCCACGATGCCGAACGGCGCCACGAACATCAGCACGATGAGCGCAACGGCGAAGATGCCACTGCCGGGAGGTGTGTGCGACCAGCCGAAGATCGGCCGGAGCAGGGCGGGCACCTTGGCTCGTTCGGTCCAGTCGCCCGTGAGTTCGGTGATGAACACGAACAGCACGGCGCCCACGATGGGGCCCCACAGCGACCCGGCACCGCCGACCACCATGATGACCAGGAACGTGATGGCGCCGAGCACGGTGATGTTCGACGAATCCGGCGTGACGTTGCCGGTGCGCAGCGCCGACAGGCAGCCCGGCAACGAGCAGAGGGCGGCCGACAATCCGAAGGCCAATGCCTTGGTGCTGGCCAGGTTGACACCCATCACGGCCGCGGCAGTCTCGTTGTCGCGGATGGCCACCAACGATCGACCGGCGCGGCTCTTCACCACACCACGACACACCAGGTAGACGACGACCACGATGGTGACGGCGATCCAGAACAGGAACGGCTTCACGTTCTCACCGCGCAGGTTGCCCCACGGATTCCAGCCGAAGATCTCGTAGGTCGGGTTCTTCTTGGTGAACCGGAAGCCGGTCTTGTCGAGACCACGCGCCCCACCGGTGAGCCATTCGAGTTTCGGCGCCTTCACCAACTGCGGGAACACGAGCCCGAGGGCGAGCGTCACCAGCGCAAGGTAGACACCCTTGATGCGCAGCGCCGGCAGCGACACCAGCGCGCCCACGGCGAACGCCACCACGAAGGCCACCGGTACCGTGGTGAAGGGACTCCAGCCGTATTTCGACACGAGGATGGCGGTGGTGTAGGCGCCCACACCGAAGAACGCCGAGTGACCGATGGAGATCTGCCCGGTGAAGCCGAGGAGCAGGTTCAGCGACATCGCGGCCGCCATGAAACTGAGCGCCGTGATGCAGGAGTCGATGAAGCCGTTGCTGGCGGACGTGGGAATCCAGAGCGACACCGCCACCAGCCCTGCTGCCAGCACGAGCCGGATGGCCCAGCTCGCGGCACCTCCCGAACGGATGGTGAGGCGCGTCATACGCGCTCGACCTTCGCCGTGCCGAACAGGCCGGAGGGTTTCACGAGGAGCACGGCGAGGATGACCACCAACGCCACCGCCACCTTGAGTTGCTGCCCCACCCATTCCGGGGCGTAGCCCGCCGCCATGTTCTGGATGACGCCGATGGCGAGGCCGCCCACCACGGCTCCGCCCGGGCTGTCGAAGCCGCCCAGCGTGGCCGCCGCCGACGCGTAGATGAAGACCGTGAACATGAGACCGAGGTTCACGTTGTGGTTGATGCCCGCGTACACCACACCGCCGAGGGCGGCAATCGCTGCGGCAATGCCCCAACTCGTCATCAGCACCACATTGGTGCGGATGCCCACCAACTTCGAGCTGTCGGCGTTGCTGGCCACCGCACGCATCGCGAGGCCGAGCTTGGTCTTGTTGAACAGCAGGAACAGCAGTCCCATCAGCACCAGCACCAGCAGGAACACGCCGATCGACTGCTTCTTGATGCCGGCACCGAAGATCGACACGAAGTCGGTGTCCTTGTTGGGGAACAGGCTCGGGAACTGCTGCTGCGTGCTGCCCACACCGCTGTTCGGCAGCGGTTGGTCCTTCCAGATGGCGCCGTCGAGCCAGTTGAGGAACTGGAACAGTCCGATGGTGACGATGAACACGGCGAACGGCGACTTCTTCGCCACCGGCCGCACCAGCGCCACCTCGGTGAGGGCGCCGAGCACGAAGCCGACGGCCATCGCCAGGAGCACGGAGATACCGATCGGCACGCCCCACTCGCCGAGCTGGTACACGACGTAGGTGCAGAACAGGGCCATCTCGCCCTGGGCGAAGTTCAGGTGGCCGGTGCCGCGGTAGATGATGACGAGACCGAGGGCGATGAGCGCATACACGCTGCCCTCGCTGAGGCCGTCGAACAGTCGTTGCAGGAACAGTTCCATCAGAACCCCAGGTACGCCTTGCGGATGCTGTCGTCGGCGCTCAGTTCGGCGGCCGATCCCGATGCGACGATGCGCCCGGTCTCGAGCAGGTACACGCGGCTCGCCATGTGCATCGCGAGATTCGCGTTCTGCTCCACCAGCAGTACGGACAGGCCTTCGTCGCGGTTGAGCCGTTCGATGACACCGAACAGTTCCTGGGTGACGAGCGGCGCGAGGCGCAGGCTCGGCTCGTCGCACAGCAGCAGGCGCGGGCGGCTCATCAGCGCCCGGGCGATGGCCAGCATTTGCTGTTCACCGCCGCTGAGGCTGCCGGCCCGCTGCGCGCGCCGTTCGGCGAGGCGCGGGAACTGTTCGTACCAGCGACGCATGTCGGCTGCCACGCCAGCGGTGTCGCGCCGGGTGATGGCCCCGGCGCGGAGGTTGTCGTCGACCGAGAGTTCGGGGAACGTGCCGCGACCCTGCGGCACCTGCGCCACGCCCATTCGCACGATCGAGTCGGGTGAGGCCGAGCCGATGTCGGCACCTCCGAACTCGATGGTGCCGCCGCGGGCGATGGTGCCACTCACCGACCGCATCGTGGTGGTCTTTCCGGCTCCATTCGCGCCGAGCATCACCACGATCTCACCCTCGTTCACCTCGAGGTCGATACCGTGCAGCACCGTCACCGGGCCGTAGCCCGCCACCAGGCCGCTCGCGCGCAGCAAGGTCATGATGCCGTCCCCAGGTAGGCGTCGATGACACGCTGATTACTCTGCACCTCGGCCGGGGTGCCCTCGGCGATCTTGCGACCGAACTCCATGGCCACCACCTTGTCGCTGATGCCCATCACCATGCTCATGTGGTGTCC
>CAZQPJ010000066.1:0-10240 GCA_964595105.1 uncultured Bifidobacterium sp. | reverse complement strand
TGGCGTCGGGGTCGGTGGCAGCCACAGCCTCGATCTCCACACCGCCCTGCGCGCTCAGCATCAGCAGGTGCTTCTTCGCTGCACGATCGAGCGAGTACGAGGCGTAGTACTCCTTGCTGATGTCGCTGGCGTGCTCCACCCACACTCGCTTCACGAGGTGACCCTTGATGTCCATGCCGATGATGTTCCCGGCATGCAGGCGAACCTCGTCGGCATTGTCGGCGAGTTTGATTCCACCCGCCTTGCCACGACCACCGACCTGCACCTGTGCCTTCACCACCACCGGATAGCCGGCGGCCTCGGCGGCGGCCACCGCTTCGTCGACCGTGTACGCCACATCGCCCGGGCTCACCGGGATGTCGAAGCGGGCGAAGTACTGCTTGCCCTGATACTCGAACAGGTCCATCTAGGCCTCGTCTCCCTCACTGCTGTCCAACGCGTTCTCCAGCCAACTGCTGATGGCCTTGAGCGAACTCCCGGGCCCGAAGATCTCGGCAACCCCCTGCTCTCTCAGCGCTCGAGCATCGGCATCGGGAATGACCCCGCCGCCGAACACGAGCACGTCACCGAGGTCTCGCCGCCGCAGTTCCTCCATCACCCGGGGGAACAGCGTGAGGTGAGCACCGCTCAACAGCGACAGCCCCACCGCGTCGACGTCCTCCTGCAGCGCCGTCTCGGCGATCTGCTCGGGAGTCTGGTGCAGGCCGGTGTAGATGACCTCGAAACCGTGGTCGCGCAGAGCCCGCGTGATCGTCTTCGCGCCACGGTCATGGCCGTCGAGACCGGGCTTCGCCACCACGACACGGTATGTGCGCTTCACAAGTGGGCAACCATACGACCGCGACACGCGCGCGGGCCAATCAGACCGATGTGCGTCCGGCCACTCGTTCGGGCACACTTGCACCGATGCGACGCCCGCGACTCCAGTCGACCCTCGCCCGCGCGGTGGTGCCGGTGGCTGCCGGCCTCGGATTCTTCGTGCTGCTCGGGCTCCTGCTGTGGGGCATCGCCGCCGTCATCGCGCGCAACGGCGACGACACCAGCAGCAACCTCGCGCCCACCATCCAGGAGATGGGCAGCGCCGCCAGCCTCGCTTCCGTCATCGCCACCGACGGCCCCATCGTGCTGAACGACCTCATCGGCAGCGACCGACACGTCGTCCTCAGCCACACCGGCACCTCGCCGTCCGAGGGATGGGCCATCCATCTCGCTCACCCCGCCGACCGCGATGCCACCTGCACCGTCACCGTGGTGAAGACGACGTCGACGTTCACCGACTGCGAGGGTCGAACCATCGGTGTCGACGACTTGGCCCTGCCGCCCGCAGGTGTGTTCCCCATCGTGAACAGCGACGGCTCCCTGAGCCTCGACCTCATTCCCGACTGAGCGACCAACGACTGGCGGGCGTTACGCCCCCGCGGGCACCTGCGCCACCAGGCGAGCAGCGAACTCCTCGGTGTGCGCCGCCAACTTCGAACGGTGCAGCGCCAGACCACCGATCACATCGGCACCGAGGCCCGACACTGCCCGGTCGAGTTTGTCGAGCGTGGTGCCCGGGTTGAGGGCGAACGTGCAGAACGTGGCCGCACGCTTGCCACGCATGGCCGGCAGGTTGGCAATTGCGTTCACGCCGAACGGTGCCTGTCCGACCACGAAGAGGCCGTGCACCCAGGTACCCACCACCACGATGTCGGCGTCCTGGATACCCGCCATCTCGAGGCGATTCGTCGGGCACACCGTGGTGATGCCCCAACCCTCCTGCTGCAGGTTGGCGGCGATCAACTCGCTCGCCTTGCGTGTGTTGCCGGTGAGGCTGGAGTACAGGATGGCGGCCTTCATGACCACGATTCAATCAGAAACGAGTTCGGCGCCACGAGCGGCGCGCCCCGCCCGCACCTTGCGAACCACGCCCACGACTCCCACCACGAGCGTGGCCAGGATGATGAGCACCACCACCATGATGATGCGGCGCGGCAGTTCGCGCGTACCGAGGAAGATGTACAGGTCGGGGATGATGAACACGACGAGCGAGATCGATGCCCATTTGAGGGCAGCGCGGTACTCGCTGTCGATGAAGCTCAACACCATCCGCGGTGTGGTGACGGCGTCGACCGACGCAGAGACGAGGTCAATGGCGAGGTAGATCCACGGGTTGAGCCCATAGTCGCCCACGGCCGCCCACACGATGAGGGTTCGGATGAGCGACCAGCCGACCACGACAGCGGCCCAGGTGCGGCTGAGCATCTTGCGGCGAGCCAGCGTCGCCGTGTCGTGCCTCCTCGCCTCGTCGCCCACGCCGGTCATTCAACCACGCCAGCACACTGGAGGAGGTCTACAACTTCTTCAACGGCGCCCATGCGAGCGACAAGTGCTTGGTCCCCGCATTGGAGAACCTGATGGTTGCCTCGGCTCGGTCGCCCTCGCCACGGATCTCGAGGATGATTCCCTCACCGAACGAGGGATGTTCCACGTCGTCGCCCACGCGGAGTCCGAGTTCCTGGGAATTCGTCGGTGTGGGCGTGCTCCGCCGACCTGCGTTGATGGCTGCGTCGACGATACGCTCGCGATGCCAGTCGACGTCGTCATCCGGGTCGAATCCGCTCACCGGCGACCGGCGCCGTTGCTCGGGCGGCGGGCCGTCGTCGTAGCGGCTGCGGTAGCTCTGGCGGCCCGTGTGCCCGGCGCGCCCACCGATGGCCCCCTGCTGCTCGACCAGTTCGGCGGGAATCTCGTCGAGGAATCTCGACGGCGGGTTGTAGCTGGTGCTGCCGAACAACTGGCGGCTCCACGCGTGCGTGAGGTGCAGCCACTCCTGCGCACGAGTGATGCCGACATAGGCCAGCCGTCGCTCTTCCTCCATCTCCGTCGGCTCGCTGAGCGCTCGACTGTGCGGGAAGACACCCTCCTCCATGCCGAGTACGAACACCGCCGGATACTCGAGTCCCTTCGCGCTGTGGAGCGTCATCAGCACCACGCGGTCGTCGTCGTCGATCTCGTCGGTGTCGGCCACCAATGCAACCTGCTCCAGGAACTCATCGAGCCGGGTGAACTCGCGCGCAGAGCCCACCAGTTCGCCGAGGTTCTCCAGTCGGCCCGCAGCCTCGACGGTCTCCTCCGCCTCCAATTCGGCGGTGTAGCCGCTGTCGTCGAGCACGCGGCGCAACAGATCGCCCGGGCCCACGGACTCGTCGTTGACGAGGTCGGTGAGGCCGTCGAGCAACCTCACGAACGACGCCACTCCGCGGGCTGCCGGACCCGTGAGGCCGGCCTCGTCGGCGCGGCGCATCGCCTCGACGAACGAGACACCGGTGGCCTGCGCCAGGGCGTCGAGTTTGGCGACGCTCGTGTCGCCCACGCCGCGCTTGGGAACGTTCAGCACCCGCTTCACGCTCACTTCGTCGGCCGGGTTCACCACGGCGCGCAGGTACGCCATGGCGTCCTTCACTTCGCGCCGGTCGTAGAAGCGGGTACCGCCCACCACCTTGTACGGCACGCCGAACCGCATGAACGCCTCTTCCAGCACGCGGCTCTGGGCGTTGGTTCGGTAGAAGCATGCGATGTCGCGCCAGATGCAGCGCCGCTCCTGATGCAACTGCTGCACTCGCCGAGCGACCCAGGTGGCCTCGTCGCCCTCGTCCTCTGCGTGGTACCGAACGATGCGCGCACCCTGGCCCTTCTCGCTCCAGAGGTGCTTCTCCTTGCGGCCGGGGTTGTTGGCGATGACCGCGTTGGCAGCGTCGAGGATGATCTGCGTGCTGCGGTAGTTCTGGTCGAGCACGATGGTGGTGACATCGTCGAACGCATCCTCGAACTGGCCGATGTTGCGCACATCGGCGCCGCGCCACCCGTACACGCTGTTGTGGACGAGCATGCCGTTGGCGACGTAATGGTGCGTCGGTTCGACTTCTAGGTCGAAGACGGGACCGTCGTACTGTTCGGTCGACACGGCATCCACCGTCCGCCGCTCGAGCCGATCTCCCACCGCCACCAACACCGTCATCCCTGGGTGGAGATGTGACAGCGGGACACTGTCGTAGGTGACGTTCTCGATGCGCGCCCGTCGGCGGATGGAGATGCCGCCCGATTCCGCAATGTGGTGCGTACGTCGAAGTGCCTCGCGATAATCCTTGTTGGTCGACTCGTGCCGCATACCCGACTTTGCCGTGCGGAGACTGACGCCGGCGTGAGCGAGCCTCCCGATCTGCTGTTCGTTGCTCGACGACCATTGCACACGGTGATAGCCAACCGTCGACCGGCGGTCGGCGAACATCGTGAGAGTGACCGTTGATCGGAGGCGGCCGTTCTGCGGGCGGTGGTGTGGAAACTCCGGGTGGAGAAGAAGTTCGTCCATGAGGACCTTCGCCCGCCACTCGGTGTCGACCGCGTCGAAGAGACGTTTCAGCCACTCGTCGTCCATCGCCAGGTCACGGCCCGACGAATGGAAACAAGCCGTTGGCAGGCCGTAGTCCGCGGCGAGCCTCGCCTCCCAGAACGCCGCCTCAGCGAGTGAATCACAGACTTTCAATACCCAGAGAGCGTCGGCATGTTCCTGCACCGAGCGAACCCTGAAGCCAACGTCGTGGTATCCATTGCTGTTCGACCGAAGGCTCTTGGTTCGGCCGATTCGGAACCCTCGGTCGCTGCGGTGCATCAGATAGACGAGATGCTTCCCTTCAGGAACATCGAACGTTGCGGGAACAAGGTGGTGCGGGGTTCCCACGATCACCGCATCTCCAGCATCAACACGTACTATCGGACCTCGATAGCGACCCTCGTGCATATGGCGGACCGCTGCGGCGATCAGACCGGCCGCGCCACCGGTTCCGAGCACCATCTGACCCACCGCCACGGTCTCGATCGGCACCTCCCCTTCGGGGGTGCGGATCATCGTGCCGGGGGGCAGACACTGGTCTCCATCGCCGACGATGGTGATCTGCTGGTGCGCCGCAGCCAACTGCAGGGCGATCTCGTTCTGTGCGGTGTTCGTGTCTTGGTATTCGTCGATGAGCACGTGCTTGAAGCGCTGCTGGTAGTGCGCCAGCACCTCAGGGTGCTGACGGAACAGCATCACGGTGTTCATCAGGAGGTCGTCGAAGTCCATGGCGCCGGCCTTCAGCAGGCGCGCCTGGTACTCGACGTAGATGTCGGCGTGCTTGCGTTCGAAGATGTTCGAGGCCCGGGCCACTGCCTGCTCGGGCGTGACGAGCTCGTTCTTCCAGAGGCTGATCTGACCGTGCGCCGCGCGCGGCGGGAACCGCTTCGAATCGAGACCCAGGTCGCGCACCACATAGCCCGCCAAGCGCTGGGCGTCGGACTGGTCGTAGATGCTGAACGTGCGCGGATACCCGAGTGCCTCGGCATGAGCGCGCAGGATGCGGACACACGCAGAGTGGAAGGTGCACACCCACATCGCCTTCACCACCGGGCCGACGAGCGCAGCCACGCGGTGCTTCATCTCGTCCGCCGCCTTGTTGGTGAACGTGATGGCAAGGATGCTCGACGGCGACGCACCCTCGTGCACGAGATGGGCGATGCGATGCGTGAGCACCCGGGTCTTTCCCGACCCTGCGCCAGCAACCACCAGCAGCGGCCCGCCGCGATGGATGACCGCATCGAGTTGGTCAGGGTTGAGTGACTGCAGGTCGAGTGGATCGAGATCGAACTGGAACTGCCCGTCAGTCATGATCGCTCATCCTACGGATCGGGTGTGACACGCTGCGCGTGTGGGGTTGAGTCGGAGAGCAATGGGCAGCGCCGTGGTGCTGGTGTTCGCCGCCATCGGTGGAGCCCTCACGGGTTTCATCTCGTACGCCTTCCTCCGCGCCCTCACATGGGCCACCGACACCCGGGTCGCGCACCCCTGGTTGCTGTTCCTGCTCCCACTCGCCGGCCTCGTCATCGCCGGCGCCTACCACTCGCTCGGCGGACGGGCCAAGGGCGGTACGCCCTACGTCATCGAGCAGGCACACACCTTCACCCACGGCGTGCCGGCGCGCATGGCACCGTTCATCTTCGGTGGGTCGGTGACCGGCCATCTGTTCGGTGCGTCGGTCGGACGTGAGGGTGCCGCCCTGCAGATGGCGGGGTCCGTCACCGACACCGTCGCCCGCGCCAGCAGGCTCTCTCACCGCCAACGCCGCACACTGGTGGCCGCATCGCTCGCGGGCGGATGGGGCGCGGTGTTCGGTGTGCCCGTCACGGGCATCGTGTTCACGCTGCAGGTCACCCGCGGCCATCGGTGGCGCGCGCTCCTGCCCGCCGTGGTGGCGGCGTACACGGGCCGAGGGGTGGTGAACCTGCTCGGCTACGAGTTCACCGATCGGCCTGCCATGGTGAAGCCCGACTGGACCATCGGCCTTCCGTTCAAGTTGATGGTGCTCGGCATCTGCGTCGGGCTGATGGCTCGACTCTTCGTGGGCACGGTGAAGTTCACCAAGCGTCGGGCCTCACGACTCGTGCGGTGGCCACCCGCCCGCGCCGTCGTCGGTGGCGCACTCACCGTTGCGCTCGTGGCACTCGCCGGCCGCGACTACCTCGGCCTCTCGGGCACCATCTACGCCAATGCCATCGGTGGTGGCGACGTGCACCTGTGGGTGCCGTTCCTGAAGTTGTTGTTCACCGCCGTGGCACTGGGTACCGGTTTCGTCGGCGGCGAGGTGCTGCCGCTGTTCGTGATGGGCGCCACCTTCGGCGCTGCCGTCGCACCCGGGCTCGGCGCCGGGGGCTCGTTGCTCGCATCGGCCGCTGCACCTGCGGCCTTCGCCAGCGCGGCGTCCGTCGCCATCACCGGAGTGGTGCTCACCGTGGAGCAGTTCGGGTGGAATGCGCTGTGGCCCGCCATCGTGGTGGGCGTCTTCGCCCGAATGGCCGCGGGCCGACCCGGTCTGTACCGGGCACACTGACTCAGCGCCGACGAGCGGCCGCCAGCAGATGCATCTCGTCCTGCGCGATGGTGGCACCGGCCAACGCCGTGATCTGTGCCGGGCCCTCGTAATGCGGTGCCACCTCCACGAGGTCGGCACCCACGATGGGGAGGCCGTGCAACCCGAACAGCATGCTCCGCAACTGCGCCGTGGTGAGCCCACCGATCACCGGGGTGCCCGTGGCCGGAGCGAAGGCAGGATCGAGTGCGTCGATGTCGATGGTGAGGTAGATGGGCAGGCCCGCCGTGAGTTCGTGCACCTTCGCGACGAGGCCCGCAACTCCGTGCTCGAGCACCGCGTTCATGTCGAACACGTTGAAGCCCATCGTGTCGTTCGGCGTTCGCATGCCGATCTGCACCGACCGAGCCGGGTCGACGAGGCCATCGTGCGCCGCCTTCAGGAACATCATCCCGTGGTGCAGCGGGTGGGCCGGGTCGTACTCCCACGTGTCGGAGTGCGCGTCGAAGTGCACCAGCGCCATCTGCCCGTGGTGCTCGTGATGCGCCTCCAGCAGCGGCAGGCTCACGAGGTGGTCGCCGCCGAGCGACACGACGCTCGTGCCCTCGGCGAGGAGGGCCGACACGGTGGACCGCGCTGCGTCGAGCATGCCGTCGGTGGTGCCCGGACGGAATGCCACATCACCGGCGTCGACGCACACGAGTCCCTCGAACGCTCCCTCCGTCCACGGCCACAGCGCATCACCGAACTCACCGGTGAGGGTCGACTGCTCGCGAATGGCACGCGGTCCGAAACGCGAGCCCGGCCGATTGGTGACGCCGAGGTCGTAGGGCACGCCCACCACCGCCAGGTCAGCGCGAACCTCCGGTCTCCGACGCGGGAGGCGCGCGAACGTGCAGTCGCCTGCCCAGGTCATCCCGACGTGATGGGGCTGGGGGAACTCGACGGCTGCCATGCGCCGAAGTTACCCGGCGTGCACTGCGAGCGCGGCCTGCGCCCCGGGGTCGAGCATGTCGACCACGAACTCCACCGTCCGGCCCGGCCCGGTGACGGCGCCGAGGGCGCGGCCGCCGGCCTGCGCCGCGGGCAGACCCACCGTCAGCACGCCGAATCGTGAGGCGGGATCGGCCTCGTGCACCACGGCCGCCTTGCCGATGGCTCTCCAGAGGAGTTCGATGCGCTGCGCGCCCGGCCGATTGCTGGTGCGTCCCCCGACCACCTCGAACCACCAGCGTCCACCCGACCTGTCGAACCCCGACAACGTCGGCACCACACCCGGCACCACCTTGGCGTCGTCGGCGATGTCGGTGAAGCCGGCGTCGGCGAGCATCGCCGCGGCGAGGTCCTTGGCCGCCCAGCCGCCTTCCACCGGGTCGGTGTGACGACTGTCGGCGGCACCCACACGAACCTGCGGCACCGCCTGCTCAGCGGCAATCCGCTCCATCGCCGCCGCCGCATACGACGGATCGGTGTCGTAGCCGACGAAGTGCCGCCCGGTGCGCACCGCCGCCACAGCAGTGGTGCCCGATCCCATGAACGGGTCGAGCACCAACTCACCCTCGTAGGTGTTCATGTGGATGAGCCGTTCGGGCAGCGCCACCGGGAACGGCGCCGGGTGTCCCACCCGCGACGCGCTCTCGGGCGGAATCTCCCACACGTCGACCGTGCTCTCCATGAACTCGTCGCGGCTCATGGTGCTCACCGATGGCAGACCACGGCGGGCACGCTGTTTGGCATCGACCGCCCGGTCGAAACGCCCCTTCGACGCGATGATCACCCGCTCGGTGAGGTCGCGCAGCACCGGGTTGCCCGGCCGCTGGAAACTGCCCCAGGCACAGTTGCCGGCCGCGCCGCGCTGCTTGATCCACACCACCTCGCCCCGCAGCAGCAGCCGCAACTCGTCCTGCAGGATCGACGTGACGTCCGCTGCCAGCGATCGGTACGGGCGACGGCCGAGATTGGCGACGTTCACCGCGATGCGCCCACCGGGTTGCAGCACCCGTGCGCACTCGCGGAACACATCCGTCAGCATCTGCAGGTACTCGACGTAGTTCGCCGGAATGTGGCCTTCGCCCAGCGCCTCCTCGTAGGCCTTGCCGGCGAAGTACGGCGGTGAGGTCACCACCAGCGCCACCGAGTTGTCGGCGACGTCGCGCATGTCGCGTGCATCACCCACCACGATGCGATCGACGAACGACGGTGGCTCGATGGTGTCGTCGTCGATCACCACCGGCGCGTGGAAGCGCTCGTAGAAGGCCGACGAGTCGTGCCCCTCACGGCGGCCCACACCGAATGCCGACGTGCGCGTGCCACCCTTGCGGCGGCGAGCGTCGGTCACGCAGGGTTCTCCTGGGCAGCCGCTCGCTGCATGCGCTCGACCGGCAGGGCGCGCATGTCGGCGTGGGACAGGATCCAGAAGCGATCGTTCCGCACCGCATCGACCACCTGGTCGGCAATGCCGTCGGGGTCGACACCCGTTTCGACACCCTGCGCCAGCATGTCCTCGATCATCTTGCCGATGGGGTTGGTGGTGTCGGGTGGCGGCGCCCCGAGCCGGTCCTGCCACTGCTGACCGGCCACCAGGTTCGTCTTCACGAAACCGGGGCACAGCACACTGCAGCTCACCGGCGATCCGATACTGCGGAGTTCGAGGAAGAGCCCCTCGCTGATGGCCACCACGGCGTGCTTCGAGGCGTTGTACGCAGCAGCACCGGGCAGCGCCACCAACCCGGCCATCGACGCGGTGTTCACGATGTGGCCCTCACCCTGATCGGTCATGATCGGCAGGAACGCCCTGATGCCGTGCACCACGCCGTACACGTTGATGCCCATCACCCAGTCCCACGAGCTCATCGGGCCCGACCACGGGTCGCCCTTGCCGGCCACGCCCGCGTTGTTGCACAGCACATGGGCGGCCCCGAAGCGCTCCAGCGTGGCCTGGGCAAGTGCCTGCACGCTCGCCTCGAGCGATGTGTCGCAGAGCACGGGCAGCACCTCGGTGCCACCCTCGGCCAGTTCGGCCTCAACGAGTCGCATGCTGGCCTCGTTCACGTCCGCCAGCACCACCTTCATGCCCTGTGCGGCGAACCGGCGGGCCAGCGACCGGCCGATGCCGCTCCCTCCGCCGGTGATGACGGCGACCTTCCCCACCAGATCCTGCACGCGGCCACGATACGCGACCCCGCGCGCGGCCCGCGCGATACCGCGGGCGTCGCGCCGCTAGCCTGCAGGGCGAAGGGGAGTATCCCTCAGCGGTTCCGTCGTCATCACGGCCATCGGCCCGGCGGACCGGCTCGTACATCGAGCGGGAGAGACCTTCGACCCGAACTCCGTTCCCGTCGAAAGGTCCTCCGTCATGT
>CAZQPJ010000065.1:0-10426 GCA_964595105.1 uncultured Bifidobacterium sp. | reverse complement strand
GCGGTGTACGAACCGGTGCACGGCTCGCCGCGCAAGGAGACCGATCTGCTGGGCGACAGTCACCGGCCGATGCCCGGCATGCCCACCTACTCGATCTCGAAGATCGCCGCCGAGGTGCTGGTGAAGCACACATCGCGCCGGTTGGGTGTGCCCACGGTGATCGCCCGGCTGAACGTGCCGTACGGCGACGACTACGGGTGGATGCTGTTCCACCTCATCATGATGGAGCGCGGCATGGGGGTGCCGGTGCACGTGGAGGCTCCCACCGATTACACGCCCATCCACTCCGACGACATCGTGCGCAGCATCCCGTACCTGCTGTCGCTGGCCACGGCGCCGGCCACCATCGTGAACTGGGGCGGCGACGAGATCGTGTCGATCGAGGACTGGAGCAACGAGATGGGTCGGCTCACGGGCCTCACGCCCACGTTCGCCCCCACCACCGCCACCATCGCCTCCATCGTGCCCGACCTCGAGCGACTGCATGCCACCGGCTTCCGGTCGCAGGTGGGTTGGCGCGAGGGACTTCGGCGCCTGGTGGCAACCGCTCGCCCCGACCTGCTGAAGGCCGACGCGTGAAGATCGGCATCACCATCTTCCTCACCGACCGCACCATCGGTGTGGTCGACCTGGCTCGCGAGGTGGAGAGTCGCGGCTTCTCGTCGCTGTGGTTCCCCGAGCACACCCACATCCCCGTGAGCCGCCGCACGCCCGCGCCGATCGGACCCGGCGACCTGCCCGAGGAGTACTACCGCTGTCTGGATCCCGTGGTGGCGCTCACCGCTGCGGCCACCGTCACCACCCATCTCGTGCTCGGCACGGGCGTGTCGTTGGTGGCCCAGCACAACCCGATCGACTACGCGAAGTCGTGGGCCACGCTCGACATGGTGTCGGGTGGCCGCACCCGGTTCGGTGTGGGCTTCGGTTGGAACGTCGAGGAGATGGCCGACCACGGTGTGGTGTACGCCACCCGTCGCGACAAGGCGCGTGAGCACGCCTTGGCCATGCAGCGCATCTGGGCGAACGACGAGGCCGGGTTCGAGGGCGAGTACGTGTCGTTCGAACCGACCTTCAGTTGGCCGAAGCCGGTGCAGCAACCGCGTATTCCCACCTTCATCGGCGGCGGTGCCGGCCCGGTGATGTTCCGCCACGTGGCCGAATGGGCCGACGGGTGGCTGCCCATCGGTGGCCGTGGTGTGCGCGAGGCGCTGCCGTTGCTGCACGAGGCCTGGGCAGCCGCAGGCCGTGAGGGTACGCCGCAGATCGTGCCGTTCGGTACCGTGCCGTCGCACGAGAAGTTGGCGTACTACGAGTCGGTGGGATGCACCGAGGTGGTGCTGCGGCTCGAGTCGTACGATCGCGACGGTGCGCTGCGGCAGCTCGACGACCTCGAGCAGTACCTCGGTCGCTGAGCCCTACTGCCAGCCGATCTTCGCGGCCAGCAGGTCGCGGTGCATGATGAGACCTTCGGGGTCGGGGGGCAGTTCGCGGTTGCCGTACGCGGCCTCGCGTGACGACGTGCGCACCGAGATGACCGCGAACCGAGTTGCCGCGTAGGTGATGTACCAGTCGAGGTCGTCGATGTGCTGTCCGCCGGCGGCCACGTAGTCGGCCAGCACGTCGGCCGGAAGGCAGAAGTCGGGGAACCCGGGAATCTGGAAGATCTCGCACAGGCTCTGGAAGAACTCGTGCAGCAGGATGAGCCATCCCACGTCGACGCCGGCGGGGCCGAGGTTCACCATCTCCCAGTCGAGCACGGCCACCGGCTCGGTGCCGTCGAAGAGGATGTTGCCCGGCCGGGCGTCGCCCCAGTTGAGCACGGTGGGGCCGGGGTCGTCGGGGAAGTGCTGCCACAGCCACTCGATGGCGGCGTCGATGATGGGCACGGGCTGGTCGCCGAAGGCCCACGAGGTGCGTGCCCAGCGGTGGTAGTGCTCCATCTCGCGCAGCTGGCGCTCGAGCGATTCGCGACCCGACTCGCCGTGGGGGCCGATTGCCGACGCATCGGCTGCGTTCAGGTCGATGGCGTGCAATCGTGCCAGCACGCTCGCTGCGTTGGCCTGAAGGGCCCGACGTTCGGCGGGAGTCATGGCGTCGAGGAACGACCCACCGAACACGTAGGGCGGCATGTCGGGCAGGGCCCGGCCGGCAACGCGACGCATCACGATGAATGGCGCACCGAGGT
The DNA here is from genome assembly GCA_964595105.1 of uncultured Bifidobacterium sp. Lineage (GTDB taxonomy): Bacteria > Actinomycetota > Acidimicrobiia > Acidimicrobiales > Ilumatobacteraceae > UBA668. Next base: position 8,241 of record CAZQPJ010000065.1, on the reverse strand, counting down.
GACCATCGTCGGGCTCCACCCACGGCACCTCGGGCACCGGCACGTCGGTGTGGGCTGCCACCAAAAGCATCGCTGCCGCCTGCTTGCCGAGGTCGTACTCCTCGAACACCGGCCAGTCGCTCATGTCGGGGCGAAGGCGGGCCACCAGGTGCTCGGTCGTGTCACCGTGCCGCAGGGTGAACAGCAGGGTCTCGCTCGACATGCCCGTGCCCTCGGGCACCGACACGTCGGTCACCGACGCGGTGGCGCCGAGCGTGCGGGTGAACCACGCCTCCAGCGCGGCACGGAGTTGCTCGGGGTCTCGTTTCGACGGCAGCGGCACGGTGCGACCTAGCGCACGTAGAGCAGGTGCTCGAAGCGATGGGCGATGAGCCAACCGCGGTCGGTGCGCTGCACCCGGTCGGCGTACCAGCCGCACCCCTCGAGGTACACCGGCTGGTCGGAGGGAATCCGCATCACCATCTTGTACATCGAGCGCACGTCGGCGGTGTCGTCGCCGGTGAAGTCGATGATGGCGTTGCCGACCTGGCTCACGGTGACGTCGAACATCGACAGCGTGGGTTCGAGCCACGCCACTGCGTCGTCGGCCGTGCCTGCCACACCCCCGGCGGTGGTGTAGTCGGCGGTGCCGTCAGCGGTGAAACAGGCGCGCCATGCGGCCCAGTCGCGATCGAGGATGCTGAATGCGTATCGGGCGAACAACTCGCCGATCGCGAGACGGTCTGCGGTGCGTGCGTCGCTCATGCGGCAACAGTAGCCAGCGGCGCGGATCAGACTGGCAGGGGCAGCAGTGCGCTCTCGGGGATGACCGACACCTCGATGTCGGGCACCGGGTGACCGAACTCGGGGAACTTGCGCTGCGCCTGCTGGCGGAAGTGCGTGCTGCGGTGCACCGGGTCGGTGTCGAACTCGGGAATGACGTGCGTGCCGAACAGTTCGATGCACTCGAGGATCTCCTCGTGCTCGAACCCTTCGTTGGGCAGGCCGAACGCCACTTGGTCGCAGCCCACCGTTGCGTAACGCGACACCTGCTCGGCCACTTCGTCGGGCGTGCCGCACAGCAGGTAGCCGGCCTCGATGATGGCGTCGAGAATGCTCTCGTCGGGAATGGAGAACGGTGCCTGCGGCCACACCGGCTGGCCGGCCTTCTTCGGCATGGTGTCGTGGTACATGCACACCATCGAGTAGAGGTAGCCGCGGCCCTTGCTCATGGCGATCTCGCGGGCCCGCTTGCGGTCGGAGAGGCAGATGACGGCGTTGGTCATCATCAGGTTGTCGTTCTTGAACTGGCCGATCACCTCGACCGGGTCCTGGATGGCTTCCTTGTACGACTCGATGCGGTCCTTGAGGCCGAAGATCGGGTCGAAGTTGAACGCAATGGCGCCGAGGCCCATCGAGCCCGCCTTGGCGAACGTCTCGGGGTTGCCGCACGCAACCCACATCGGCGGGTGACCCTTGCCCCACGGCTTGGGGAGGATGTTGTGCGGAGTGGGCACGCTGAAGTGCTTGCCCTCGAACGAGTAGTCGCGCTGGTCCCACATGCGCGGGATCTCGTGGATCACTTCGTCCCACATGCTCTTGGTCTCTGCAGTGGTGAGACCGTTGAACGTTGCCACCTCGTGGCTCCCGGCGCCGCGGCCCGTGCCGAACTCGTAGCGGCCGCCGGTGATGTGGTCGAGCATGGCCGCACGCTCGGCGATGCGCACCGGGTGCTCCTTGGTGGTGGGGAAGCTGCAGATGGCCGAGCCGAGGTGGATGCGCTCGGTGCGGGCCGCCACGTAGCCCATCATCACCTCGGGGGCCGACAGGTGGCTGTACTCGGTGAGGCCGTGGTGCTCGCCGAACCAGGCGTACTTCCAGTTGTACTTGTCGGCGTGGATGGCGTACTCCGCCTCACGCATGAGTGCGGTGTGCTCGCACTCGGTGTCGTGGGCCGCGGGGCCCGGGATGTAGCCGTTGAGGAAGACGCCGAATTCCATGCGTCGTAATATAACGCATTAGAACGAAGTGTCAAGCGTCACAGAGGCGCCGGCAGCTGAGGTTCAGTCCGGGGTGGAGCCGAGGATCGACACGAAGCTCACCATCTCGCCCGGGTAGCCGCCGAGGTTGTGGGTGAGGGCCAACGGCCGCTCGCGTTCGGTGATGCCGGCGATCTGCCGTTCGGCCGGCGCCTCGCCGCGCAACTGCAGCCATGCCTCGAACATCATCCGCAGCCCCGACGCGCCCACCGGGTGGCCGAACGACTTCAGGCCGCCGTCGGGGTTCACCGGCAGGGCGCCCTCCAGGTCGAACCGTCCGTCGAGCACGCTGCGCCACGCGGTTCCGCGCGGGCAGAAGCCAAGGTCTTCCATCAGCACCAGTTCGGTGATGGTGAAACAGTCGTGCACCTCGGCCATGGCGATCTCGGTGGCAGGGTCGGTGACGCCCGCCTGGGCGTAGGCATCGGCGGCACAGGCCACGATCTCGGGGAAGGTGGTGTAGTCGTAGGCGGGGTCGGTGAGGCCCGAGCCGTTGCCAGCCACGAACGACAGCGCCTTCACGTAGAGCGGGCGGTCGGTGTAGCGATGCGCGTCCTCGGCACGGCACACGATGGCGGCTGCCGCACCGTCGGCCACGCCTGCGCAGTCGAACACGCCGAGCTCGCCCGCCACCCGCGGCGACTTCTTGATGGTGTCGAGCGACACCTCCTTGCGGAACTGCGCTCGAGGGTTGCGTGCCCCGTTGCGGTGGTTCTTCCACGCGATGTGAGCCATCGACTCGCGCATCGTGTCGGCGTCGACGCCGTAGCGGTGTGCGTAGGCCGGCGCCACCATCGAGAACATCGCCGCGGCGGTGAGGGTGCGGGCCGTGCCGTCGCCCGGCGGGGGCACGGCGTTGAGGCCCTGGAAGCCTGAGTCCTTCGTCTTCTCCACGCCCACGGCCATCGCCACGTCGTAGGCGCCACTGGCCACGGCGTAGCACGCCTGGCGCAACGCCTCGCTGCCGGTGGCGCAGTAGTTCTCCACACGTGTCACCGGCTTGCCGGTGAGTTGCAGCGGCCGGGCCAGCGTGATGCCGCTCATGCCGCCCTGCGCGGTGCCGAGCCAGTAGGCGTCGACGTCGGCCTTGGCGATGCCCGACGACGCGAAGCACTGGTCGGAGGCCTCCACCACCAGGTCGTCGAGCCCCTTGTCCCAGTGCTCGATGAAACTGGTGCAGCTCATCCCCACGATGGCGACGCGGTCTTTGATGCCATGGCTAGCCACGGAGCGGCCTCGCTTTCCAGAAGTAGTTGGGCAGACCGTCCTGCACGAACAGTCGGCGGAACGTGGGCTCCACGCGCATGCCGATGCTCACCTCGGCCGCCGCGCAGTCGCACAGTTCGATGGGCAGGCGGCCGCCGCCGTCGAAGTCGACCACCGCGAACACGGTGGGCGGGCTGGGCGAGTAGGCGACATGGTCGATGGTGAAGGTGGCCACGGTGCCCGCCACACCGGCCATCGGCACGGGGTCCATGCGGTCAGTGCGGGTGCCGTCGGCCGACACGCGTTGGGGTGGCATGTGCACCTGGCCGGTCTCGGCGTCGCGGCCGGCCACGAAGCCGAACTTCCATTCGTCGCTGCGGGCCGCTGCGGTGGCCGACACGCGTTGCGGCTCGGGCCGGCGCGGCGGCTCCACGTTGAGGTTGCCGCGCCACGAGAGGAAGCGACCGTAGGGAAGGCGTGCACCGCCCTCGGCCTGCGCCGCCACGCTGACCACCGGTCGGTGCGAGGCAAGCGCATCGGTGGTGCGCAGCAGCATCACGTCGGCGCCATCGGCAAGCGAGACCAGCGCCACCAACTGCCCGGGCTCGGCCTGCTCGAGCAGGTCGATGAGTGCGAGGCCCGCCTGGGCGGCGCCGGTGGCGCCGATGCTGGTGGCGCGGTCATCGATCACCCGGGCGGCGCCGAGGCGACCGGCGAGGCTCGAACCGATTCGCGGTGCGGGTGCGGCAACAGCAACGGCCGACACCTGGGCAGGTTCGGCACCGGCTGCGGCGAGTGCTCGCTTCCATGCGTCGGCGCCGAGTCGGCCGTAGGTGAGTTCGGCGAACCGCTCGTCCCACATCTTCGTGCGGGCCTCGCCCGGTGCACGCCACCGGTCGACGAACTCCTCGGTGGCGCTTGCGGTGGCCACCACCTCCGCCAGCACGGGCTGGTCGGCGGTGTGGTCGGCGAACAGCACGGCGGCTGCCGCGTCGCCGCCAGCGGCTTCGTCGGCCGAGCCCGCCCAGCCGCGACGGATGTCGGCGGCAGTCACCAGCATGGTGCCGGCGCCGCGTGCAGCCATGAGCAGACCTGCGGTGGCCGAGCGAGCGCTCTGCCCGAGGTCGGTGGCCAGTGCGTGGTGGGGCAGCCGAAGGGCGGCGTGCACCACGGTGGCGTTGGTCTTGTCGGCGTAGGCGGGCGCGGTCGAGGCGAACACCAGCGTGTCGGCAGAGGTGGCGCCGACCACGCGTCGAGCAGCCTCGACGGCCATCGTGCTGGGGTCTTCGTCGTAACTCGCTACGGTGCGAGTGCCCTTGCCGCCGCCCTGTCCCACGAACGCGGCAATGTCGGCGCGCTCGAGCCGCCAGTGCGGCAGATACGAACCCCAAGCCACGACGCCACGCATTCGGCAAACCCTACTGGGAGTACAGTCGCCGAGATGCGGTCGACCCAGCCTGCCGGACCCGACACACCGCACACCGGCCCCTTGGCGGGCCTTCGTGTGCTGGCCCTCGAGCAGATGCAGGCGCTGCCTTTCGGCACACAACTGCTGGCGCGCATGGGTGCCGACGTGGTGAAGGTGGAGCACCCGCGCACCGGTGATCTCGGCCGCGGCTCGCTGCCGGCCATGCTCGACCCCCAGGGCCGTCGCGTGGGCGCGACGTTCCTCCGCAACAACCTCGGCAAGCGGTCGGTGTGCATCGACCTCAAGTCGCCGGCTGGACGCGACCTGGTGTTGCGTCTGGCGCCGCGGTTCGACGTGGTGTGCGAGAACTTCAAGGGTGGTGCACTGTCCGCCATGGGCCTTGGCTACGAGCACGTGCGTGCCGTGCACCCGTCGGTCGTGTACCTGTCGATCTCGGGCTTCGGCAACACCACGCCCACGCCCTACGACGGTTGGCCCGCGTATGCCGGTGTTGCCGAGGCCATGAGCGGTCTCTACGAATGGAAGCGACTGCCGGGCCAGCCTCCTGCCGTGTCGCCCGTGGGAGCCCTCGGCGACATCGGCACCTCGCTGTTCGGCGTCATCGGACTGCTCGCCGCGTTGCGCCACCGCGATGCGACGGGTGAGGGGCAGTACGTCGACGTGGCGATGTTCGACTCGATGGTGTCGTTCGCCGACGTGGTCACCAACTGGTGGTCGATGGGCGAGCGGCCCGAGCCCGGGCAGGGACTGAAGATGATCCTCGACGGGTTCGAGGCGTCGAACGGCTGGTTCATCGTGCAGGTGGGTCGTGAGCACGAGTTCGAACGTTTCGTCACGCTCATCGGCCAGCCCGACTTCACCACCGACCCGCGCTTCTCCACACGCGAGGGCTGGCGTCAGCACATCGGGGTCATCCGTGACGCGGTGCGACAGTGGGCGGCGTCGATGACCAACACCGAGGCGTGCCACGCACTCGCTGCAGCCGGTGTGGCGGCGGGGCCGGTGTTCAGCGCAGCGCAGGTGATCGACGACCCGCACCTGCGCGCCCGCGACATGATCGTCGAGATCGAACGCACCGACGGAGTGCCCGACCCGGTGGTCACGCCCGGCAACCCCGTGAAGATGTCGGCCCACCCGGAGACCGAACCCACGCGGCCGCCCTGGCAGGGCGAGCACACCCGTCAAGTGCTTGCCGACGAACTCGGGTTGTCGGCCGACGAGCTTCACCGTCTGGCCGGGGAAGGAGTCATCGCATGAACGCCTCGTTCATCGGGCAGCACCTGCTCGACCGGAACCTCTACGCCTCCGACCCGCACCCGTTCTTCACGTGGCTGCGCGCCGAGCAGCCGGTGTACCAAGACCCGACCGGTGTGTGGACGCTCGCCCGTCACCACGACATCCGCGAGGCCGAGCGTCGGCCGCAACTGTTCTCGAGCGCAGCGGGGTCGAGGCCCAATGGTGCGCCGCAACCGTCGATCATCGACAGCGACGACCCGTGGCACGCGGCGCAGCGCCGCCTGGTGGCACAGGGCTTCACCCACCGCCAGATGCAGCTGTACGAAGACCATGTTCGTGCGGTGGCGCGACAGCTCGTCGACGCCATCGAGGCTCAGGGCGAGTGCGATGTGGTGGAGGCGCTGGCCAAGCCGCTGCCGATGACGCTGATCGGCGAGATGCTGGGTGCGTCGCCCGACGACTTCGATCGTCTCCAGCACTGGAGCGACCAGATGATCGGCGGCTCCGACGGCCCCGAGAACGTCACCGACGAGGTGATCGGTGCCGCATTCGCCTACTACGAGTACATCACGGGGGTCATCGCCGCCCGGCGCGCGGAACCACGCGACGATCTGGTGAGCACCCTCGTGCACTCCACCATCGACGGGCACCAGCTCGACGACGACCACGTGGTGGGCAACTCGCTGCTGCTGCTGGTGGGCGGCAACGAGACCACCCGCAGCGTCATCACCGGTGGCATCCACGCACTCATCACCCACCCTGAGCAGATGGCGATCGCGACGGAGACAGCCGCCACCGGCGTGGTGGACCCCGGCGTGGTGGAGGAGTGCCTCCGCTGGGTGACGCCCATCAACAACATGAACCGCACCACCACCGCCGACACCGAGGTGCGCGGCGTCACCATTCCCGCCGGCTCGCAGGTGCTGATGAGCTACCTCTCGGCCAACCGTGACGAGGAGGTGTTCGACCATCCGTTCCGGTTCGACGTCACCCGCGCCTCGAACCAGCACCTCGCGTTCGGGTTCGGTCCGCACCTGTGTCTCGGCGCACAGTTGGCCCGCCTCGAATTGCGCGTCATCTTCACCGAGGTGCTCACCAGGCTGCGCAACCTCCGCCTGGCCGACGCGCACTTCGTACCGCGTTACAGCCACTCGTCGTTCGTGCGTGGCATCCAGCACCTGCCAGTGCACTTCGACGGCTGACCGGCGACCTTTGCTCAGGTGCCGTCGATGTCGGGAATCGGCATCTCGAAGTTCGGTGTGCGCACGCCGCCGTCGACGTGCAGCACCTGCCCCGTCACGTACGAGGCCGCGTCGCTGGCCAGATAGAGCACCGCCGCAGCGATGTCGGCGGGCACGCCCAATCGGCGCAGGGGAGTGGCGGCCTCGATGGCCTCGCGGATGGTGGGGTTGTCGGCCACCACCTGCAGCGCCTCGGTGAGAATGGCGCCGGGGGCGATGGCATTCACGCGGATGCGCGGGTTCAGGTCGGCGGCCATCAGCCGCACTGCCTGGTCGAGCGCCGCCTTCGACGCCCCGTACGCCACGTAGCCGCGGCCCACGTTGTGGCCCATGGCGCTGGAGATCATCACCACGCTGCCGCCACCGTGTTCCATCATCAGCGGCACCGACTCGCGCACGAGGCGCAGGCCGTTCACCACGTTGTTCTCGAACCCGCGGCGCAGCTCGTTGTCGGAGGTCGACAGGAACGGTCGTGGCATCGACCCGCCCACCACGCCCACCACCACGTCGAGGCGGCCGAACTCGTCGCGCACCCGTGCCACCGCAGCCCGGGTGGCCTCGGCATCGTTCGCATCGGTGGGCACGGCCAGGGCGCGCACACCGAAGCCGCGCGCCTGCTCGGCCACGGCCTCGAGCTGGTCGGCCGTGCGTGCCAGCACCACCACGTCGGCCCCCGCTTCGGCGAGGGCGAGTGCACTGGCGGCGCCGATGCCGCGGCCGGCGCCCGACACCAACGCCACGCGCCCGTCGAGCCGGAACAACGAGAGCACGCTCATGGGTTCAGCCACCGCGAGATCGACTCGATGACGCAGGCCGGCTTGGCGGCTCCCTCGACCTCGATGGTGATGGTCATGGTGGTCTGCAGGCCACCGTTCACCTCGCTGACGCCCGTCAGCTCGGCACCGGCGCGAACCCGCGACCCCACCGGCACGGGCGACACGAACCGCACCTTGCCGGTGCCGTAGTTGACGCCCATGGCGAAGCCGGTCACCTCCACGATCTGCGGCAGGAACATGTTCGACAGCGACAGCGTGAGGAAGCCGTGGGCGATGGGTCCGCCGAACGGGCCGGCCGCGGCGCGTTCGGGGTCGACATGGATCCACTGGTGGTC
>CAZQPJ010000064.1:0-10447 GCA_964595105.1 uncultured Bifidobacterium sp. | reverse complement strand
CGCGTGCACACCAACCGATAACCAACACAGTCACTTACCGGTAAGTAAGTACCTACCGAACAGAAATGCCGACTGAGCAGGTACGACGTGCCGAAGACGGACCCCAGAACCTGTTGACTACGGATCAAACGGACACAGGTTCGAGAGAGTCGTGACACAGAGGCGATGACCCACGGCCGACGCCTACCGGCTCGACCAGAACACTCGGTTGAGCAACTCGTGCAGACGATCGAGGTCGGCATCGTCGAGGTCGGTGAACTGGGCGCGGTGCAACGCCTTCACTCGACCGGTGGCACGTTCGAAGACCGCCCGACCACGCCGTGTCGGCCGCACCAGCAGCACACGACCGTCGTCACCCGACCGTCTCCGCTCCAGCAGTCCGGCCGCCTCCATCCGCCCCACCAACCGACTCACATCCGACGCCTGCGTCACCAGCCCATCGCTGATCGCCCCCTGCGGCACGCCCTTCCGATCAGGGTGCAGGCACACCACCCACAGCACCGGGTACTGCGCCGCCGACAACCCCTCGGCCCGGCACGCTTCCTCGAACTCGCTCGTCAGTCGCCCACCCACCAGCTGGCTCAAGAGGAACGTCTCACGACCAACGCGGTCGCGGCGTGGCTCGCGCTCGCTCACACCTGCCTCGACAGCACCGCGGCCAGGACCGCGCCGAGTTCGCCGGTCGGGTTGGGGCTCCCGCCCAACGATCGCCATGCGATGCATCGGTCGGGACGCACCAACACGGCCCCATCGACACCGAACTCGCGAACTCGCTGCCATCGCAGGCGCGGGTCGCGAAGGTCACCAACCGCGTGCCCGACGGTGACCGCCAGCATGTCGATCCCGAACTCCTCCGCCACCTCACGTGCCGCCTCGCACCAGGCTCCACCCGCCTCGCCGGCGATCAGCACGAACCCGTCGACGGGCACGAGATCGAGGGTCGACAATCGGCGGAACGACTCGTCCTCCAGCCAGGCGTGCGGCAGCGGTGAACCCGGACGTGTGGACGGCACGAAGTACCGGAAGTCGTGCGGCGGGGGCTCCGCACTGCCGTCCGCCACCACGGCACTCGAGCGGTGCTGGAAGCCGTACTCCACATCGTGCTCGTGGAACTCCTGTGATTGCGCCGCCATCAGTTCCACCATGGTCCGACGCAACGCGAGGTCGTCGGCGCTGGTGCCCCACGCACGCGACAGCCGCCGCCACCGCTCGTCCGGGCTGGCCGCCGGATCGGTGACGCCCAACAGCCGACCGATGGCCGAGTGCGCCTGTGCGTTCTCGAGCGACCGCTGCACATTGCGTGCGTCCACCGGACGCCGCTCGTCGTGGTACGTGTCGAGCAGCGCATCACCGGCCACCCCTCGCACCACCATCGCCAGCTTCCAGCACAGGTTCTGCGCGTCGTGCATTGCGCTGGTGAGGCCAAGCGCACCCGTGGGCGGATGCCGATGCGCTGCGTCGCCGAGCACGAACACCCGCCCCACGCGGAATCGATCGGCCACCACACCGCCGATGCTCCATCGACTGATGAGGTGCACATCGAGCGGATGGTCGCCGATGCCGAGCCCCGCGCGCAGGTCGGACATCACTGCCGCATCGTCCTGGGCACGCTCGTCGCCGACGCGGTAGCCGAGGTGCACCACCCACTCCTCGCTGTCGCCACCCCACCGAGTCGGCCCCATCGGGGCAAGGGTGATCATGCTGCCGGCCTGCGGACTGAACACCCACCGCAACAGCACGTCCGGGTCGCCGATGAACGACGAGAGGTCGGCGCTCATGTACACCGACGCCATTCGAGTGAGATCGGTGAGGCCCTGCAGTTCGACCCCCACCTGGCGGCCGATCGTGCGACCACCGTCGCACGACACCACGAAATCGGCCCGCACCTCGTAGTGCCCACCACTTCCGTGATCGACCACCACCGCCGTCACACCGGCTCCGTCGTCCGTCACCGACAGCACCTCGTGATGGAACCGAACGCGATCAGGGGAGAGGCGCTCGGCATGCTGCTTCAGCACTGGCTCGAGCCGTATCTGCGGGAGGTTGCTCGCCACCATCGGGCTCGCTGCCGCCCACTCCTCATCGGCACCGCCGGCGCCCCACGACTCCTGCTTGAACAGTTGGCGCCCGGCGTCGGGGTGCCCGGCGAACCCTGCGTAGTACGCGGTGTGACTCATCTGCGACGGCGGCGTTCCGATGGCGTAGATGTCGGCGTCGGCACCAACATCGCGCATGATCTCCATGGCCCGCTGGTTCAGCACATGGGCTTTCGGCAGCAGCGAGGTGGACGCCTGCGCGCTCACCAGAAGGGCATCGACGCCCATCCGCGCCAGCAGCATCGACGCGGTCAGTCCTGCGCCGCCACCACCGACGATCAGCACTTCGACTCGCTCATCCATTCCCGCTCCTCTCGGCGCGGTTCGATGTTACAACAACGATCTTCGACCGCGGCTCAGCAGAGTCCGAGCCGCTCCCCCACCGACTCGGGTCCGATGACGGTGAGCCCCGACACGGCGCGGCTGCAACCCACGTACAGCAGTTCATCGGTCGCACGCTCGCCCGGCAGCGCCACGAGCACCACGTAGTCGAACTCGAGCCCCTTCATGCGGTGGACCGTCTCGCAGATGATCGAACGACCGTCGCCCGCCTCCCACGGCCCGAACCCGAACGCCGTCCGCAACTCATCGCGCACCGACCTCGACATGGTGGCCACGAGGATCCGATCCGGGTCGTGCTCCTCGCTCTCCACCAGGCGATCGACCTCCTCGATCACGAACTGCTTCGCAGCGTCGAGTTCGTCGGCAGCGAACCAGCCGATGCCCAACGACTCCGGACCCGCCACCGGCACCGACGGACCGCCGAGCTTGGTCTGCAGCATTCGGGCGATGTGCGACGTGTTGCGGCAGTTGCTCACCAGTTCGCACCGCGTCCACCCATCGTCCGTCGACGGCAGCACGAACCCGCGCTGATAGAGCGCCTGATGTTCATCGGCCACCATCAGCAAGCGCCGCGGTCCGTCAGGGTCGAGGAGGCGGCCGAGTTGCTCGATCCACTCAGGGTGGAAGTCCTGCGCCTCGTCGATCACGATCGTGTCGAAGCGTTGCGTCACGCGATGCCAGTTGTCGCGCAGGTGATCGATCGCAGCGCCGTCCCAGAATGTCTGACCGGCGTCGGCCGGAATCTCGAGCGGCGGCATGCCCTCCAAGCGCATCGCGCCACGAAAGTACGAGTCGACCATCAGACGCTCGTGGTCGACCAGCCGCAACGCCATGCCGTCGGCCAGCGGGTCGTTGTAACAGGTCAACAGCACGCGCTCATTGCGCATGAACGCGCGCCGCGCCCACGCCATCGCCAAACGTGTCTTGCCGGTACCGGCCCCACCGGTGGCCACCACGCGCCGATTCGCGTCGAGACGCTCCAGCACCCGCACGTGTTGCCCGCAGATCTGTTCGAGCCGCTGCCGGGCCAAGCGTGCACGAGCCTCCGGGTCCCAGTGGAACTCGACATTGGGTCGAAGCTTCTCGACGATGGCCTCCACTGCCCCGGCCGGCAAGCGACTGTTGCGAGTCGTGCCATAGAGCAACGCGTCGAGAGACTGCTGCGGCTGTTCGAACGAAGGGCCAACGAGGATCTGCGCGGGGCGCACATCGAGCGGCAGGTCACCTGTGACCGAGCGAGCATTGGGAAAGGCCACTCCGAAGTCGACCTCGAGGCGACCGAGACCATCGATGCTGCGCACGATGTCGCGGAGCGCGTACGAGTTGGAGCGCGCCTGCTCGAGCGGCTGCTTCTCCATCATCGAACCACGGTTGTGCCACACGCCGTTGCGGATCTCCGGCACGTGGCCCTTCACTTCGATCACCACCACGCCCTCGTGCTGATGTACGAGCACGATGTCGATCTGTCGGTCACGCCAGTCGAGCAACGCCACATCCGGAATGATCAGCCAACCATCGGTGAGGCCGTCGCGGAGTGCCTCCACCACACGCCTCTCCTCGTCATTCCTCAACTGGGACAGCGGAAAGTCGTCAGGAACCAGAATCCCCATTCACGCATTCTGACCGACTCAGCGCAGCGCGATTGATGCTTCCCCGGGCGCGGGCCGGCCCTCGCACTCTGCAGAGCACGAGGGCCGCTGTCCTTTAGGAGGACTCCCTTGACCCTCGGAGGGCCACTCCTTGCGGGTGACCATTGGGGGCTTGGATCAGTGTGTGCCGGTGGACGCCGACGCAGAAGGGACCATCGTCACCTCGTCAGCGGCAGAACGGCGAGTCACCAACACCACACCCGCCAGCACCACCACACCGCCCAGCACTTGCACCAGCGTCGGGCGGTCGCCCAACACCAGCCAGGCGACGAGCACGCTCGACGTTGTGACCACCGTGCTGGCCGACATCGCCGCAGTGGCCGAGATCTCGCGCATCACCTTCGCGAACGCGTAGTAGATGAACGCCGAACTCGCCGACCCCAGCCACACCACGGCGAGCCACCCCTTCAGCGACAGGTGACCGAACTCGGAGATGCCGCCGATGTTCACCAGAACCACGAACAGCGCGCCGAGCACGGTGCCCGGCGTGTTGAGCCACCAGGGGTCGTACGCATCGGTGACACTGCGCGTCGCCACGGTGACCCCTGCCCACACCAGTGCGGAAGCGAACACGAACAGCACCCCCAGCAGCGACGAGTTGCCGGCCGACGTGCCCGACACGCCGATGACGACACACCCCGCCACGGTGAACCCGAGGCCGGCCACCTGCCTCGGCCGAAGTCGATGGTGCAGGAACAGCACTTCCCCCACCGCCACCAGCACCGGCGTGGTGGCCATGATGACCGCGCCGACCGCCACCGACACCCGCTCGATGCCGACGTTGAACACGAGGTGGAAGCCTGCCGAACCACCGAACCCGCACAGCAGCACCAGGAACCGCTCGCGGGGCGGCACGGGTCGGCGACGCCACGGCTGCAGACCGACGACCGCCACGAACACGAGCGCCGACACCACCACGCGTCCCATCGCCAGGCTCATCGGCGACAGTTCGCGAAGGGCGATCTTCACGAGGGTGAACGCCACGCTGCCGATGGCGATCGACAGGCCCAGCATCACGAATGCCGACCGCCGAGCCGCAGCAGGACTCTGGCTCGACGGCATACGAGTGTGGAAACTACCGAACGAGGCCACGGTCGTCAGGGATGCGTCGAGGTCGGGAACGAGAACTGAGCGGTCGGGCGATTCGTTCGGATTCGTGCTGCGGATGGTCGTACGACTTTCGTCGCTTCGTTCACTCCTTGTTCAGATGACGCCTTTTTTCGGTCACGCTGCGTGAACTTTTCGATTCGCGGCATGGGATTTCGACGTGTCTTGGATGTTCGCGGAACCTCCTCTGGAACGAGGTCGAGTTCAATCAAAGAGCACAACAGGTGTTCACCGCACCACAAGGAGCGTTCACGATGAACAAGGCATGGATCACCGCCCTCTCGATCGCCGGCATCGCCGGGTCGGCAGGCGCCGCCTACGCGGGCCTGTCGGTCAACGGCAACGAAGGTGCCCCGGCGGAAGCCCAGGGCCTGCCCGCCACCATGCCCGCCACCACGCTGACGCCCGTCCCCACCGAAGCCAGCACGCCGGCCACCGCCACCTATCAGGTGGGTGATGCCGGCACCGTGACCGTCACCAACGTCGACGGCGTGGTGAGCGTGCAGAGCGCGATGCCCTCCGCCGGTTGGACCGTGCAGGGCTACACGTCGCCCGCCGGCCACGTGGAGGTCCGCTTCGCGAATGCACTTCAGGTTCTCACCTTCAATGCCGATGTCGTGGACGGCACGATGGTCGCCTCGCTCGCCGAGGCTCCCAACATGCCGACGATCGACACCACGGTGACCGAGGCCCCCACCACGGCACCGACCCCGGACCCCGTGCCGGTGCCCATGCCGGCAACGCCGGCGGCGCCGGTGGCGGCGCCGACGCCGACCACGCACAACACAACCCCCCAAGCCCCCAGCCACGCCGCCACCACTGCTCCCTCGAGCCACGGTGGCAGCTCCGCCTCGAACGGCGGCAGCAGCCACGGTGATGACGGCGACGACGAAGGCGAATACGAGAACGAGGAAGAAGACGATGACTGACCAGGACCAAGCCGCACGCATCGCTGCCATGCGTGCCCGCCGGGGCCAAGCGCCCGTCGACATTCAGGTGACCCCCACGACCCCCGCGACGCCGACGGTCCCCCCGCCGCCGGCGGCCGCGTGGACGGCTCCGACAGCGCCGGCTGCTCCCGCCGGGGCACCCGTCGTCGACATGGCAGCCATCTCGCAGTTGCAGACCCAGATCCAGCAATTGCAGCAGCAGCTCCAGCAGCGGCCGGCCCCCACGAGCCGCACCGCACAGCAGGCGAGGCCGAAGAAGGCCAACCACGTGGCCGCCGGAGCCCGCATCCTGGCCACCGGGCTCACCGCATCGGCCGTGTTCGGTCTCACCACCGTGATCGCCGCTGCGAACCGTCCCATCGCCCCTGCAGCCGATGCGTCCACCGACACGGTGACCGCCTCCACCGTCGACCCGGCTGCCGCCGCGACCGCGGCAACCGCTGCGCCCGCCATCGACCCGGCCACCGGGTACCCGATCGATCCGGCCACGGGCATGCCCTACGACCCGGCGACCGGCCTCCCCATCGCCACCGCCCCGGCGGCGACGCTGGCGCCCACCGACCCGGCCGTGGCCGCAATGCCGTTGGCTCCCGTGGCACCGGTTGCCACCTGGCCGGCGGCCACGCCCACCCCGGCCGCGCCCGCCGCAACGTGGCCGGTGGCCACCCCGGCACCGGCCAAGCCGGTGAGCCCGACCCCTGTCGTCACCGCTGCTCCCGTGCAGCCGGTCGTCGCCCCGGTCACCACCAAGGCACCGGCACCTGTCGTGACGGCAGCACCGGTGGTGACGGCAGCCCCGGCACCGCCCACCACCAAGGCACCGGCACCGGTGGTGACGGCGGCACCCGCGCCGCCCACCACCAAGGCACCGGCCCCGCCGACCACCACCAAGCCCAGCAAGCCCTGACCCGCACGCCATGGCCACGCCGTTCCAGCGCGACTTCCGCGTCATGGGATGTGCGTCGTTCCTCGTGGTGCACGGTGGGTCGGAGGACCTGCTCGATCTCGGTGAGGCACGACTGCGCGAGCTCGAGAGCCTGTGGAGCCGCTTCCTCGACGACAGCGACATCACCCGCGCCAACCGCGCCGCCGGTACGCCGGTGGTGGTGCACGAGGACACGCTCGCCGTGGTGCGCCGAGCCATCGACGCGTGGCGCCAGACGGGTGGCAGCTTCGACATCACCACCCTGCCGGCACTGGTGGAGGCCGGGTACACCCACAGCAGCATCGACCACTCGGCAGCGCCCGCACTCCACGCGCATCGCGTGTGCATGAGCGAGTGGATCGAGGTCGACTACGACACCTCGACGCTGAAGGTGCCACTGGGTTCCGCCATCGACCTCGGCGGTATCGGCAAGGGCTTCGCCGCCGACATCGTGGCCGAGGACCTCATCGAGGCAGGGGCCACCGGCGTGGTGGTGAACGTGGGGGGTGACCTGCGCGTCATCGGCTCACCCGTCGACGACACGTCGTGGTATCTCGGCATCGAGGACCCGCACCACGTACCCAACCACATCACCACGATGCGGTTGCACGACGGTGGGGTCGCCACCTCGGGCACCACCATCAAGCGGTGGACAGCCGCCGATGGTTCCAGCGCGCATCACCTCATCGACCCGCGCACCGGCCGACCGTCGACCAGTCCTGCACTGACCGCCACCGTGCTCGCTGCCGACGCTGCCACGGCAGAGGCGTTCGCCACGGCTGCGATGATGTTGACGGGGGCCGAGGCTGCCGCGATGCTCGACAGCGTGGGGCTGGCCGGATTGGTGATCGACACCGATGGCACCGTCCATCGAACCGCAACGATGAAGGATTTCGAAGCATGAACGAACACACCTGGTGGTACCTCTCCCGTGCGGCCGGCATGGTCGCCTGGATCACGATGGCCGGCACCTGCTTGTGGGGGGTGCTCCTCATCACTCGCATGCTGAAGCCTGCCGACCGACCGGCGTGGCTGCTCGACCTCCACCGCTGGCTCGGCGCCCTCACCGTCATCACCACGGCGTTCCACATGCTGTTCCTGGTGTTCGACAACTACCCGGGTGCGCAGTTCGGCTGGAGTGAGTTGTTCGTACCCGGTGGCGCGGCCTGGAAGACCGCCGCCATCACCTGGGGTGTCTTCGCGTTCTACATGATGGTGATCGTGCAGGCCACGTCGCTGATGATGAAGAAGATGCCGCGACGCCTGTGGCACTACATCCACCTCACCAGCTACATGATGTTCCTCATCGCCACGGTGCACGGCATCCAGGCCGGCACCGACCGCAAGAACCTGTTCTTCATCATCGTGGCGGCGGGCGGCGCATCGGTGGTGCTCTTCGCCTCGAGCGCACGGGCGCTGCAGGCCCGACACAAGCACCTCACCCGCGCCGAGAAGGATGCCATCCTCGCCGAAGTGACCCGCTGAGCGTGCTCCCGCTGCCGCGTCAGGTCAGCCTCGGCACCGAGCGGGTGACGGTTCGGTTCGAGGCGTTGGAGTGGTCGCTGCGCCCATCGCGAACCGACCTGGGTGACGAGGGATACGAGTTGCTCATCGAGCGCGGTGGCGCGGCCGTGGTGGCCGCCACCGACCACGGACTCTGGAACGGACGCTGCACGCTTCGGCAGTTGATGAACCCCGACGGCACCGCGCCGGTGGCCCACATCATCGACTCGCCCCGGTTCGCCTGGCGCGGCGCCATGCTCGACGTGGCTCGACACTTCTTCACGGTCGACGAGGTGAAGCGGTTCATCTCGCTCATCTCGCGGTACAAGTTGAACCGCCTGCACCTGCACCTCAGCGACGATCAGGGCTGGCGGCTCGACATTCCCGGATGGCCGGCCTTGGCCCGCCACGGCGGTAGCACCGCCACCAACGGAGACCCCGGCGGCTTCTACACGCTCGACGACTGGCGCGACATCACGAGCCACGCAGAGCAGCACTTCGTGACCGTGGTGCCCGAGATCGACATGCCGGGGCACACCAATGCGGCCTTGGCATCGGTGCCCGAGCTGAATGTCGACGGCGTGTGTCCACCGCTCTACACGGGAAAGCAGGTGGGCTTCAGTTCGTTGCGAATGCACCTTCCCGCCACCGAGCGCTTCGTGCACGACGTGGTACGCACCCTTGCCGACAACACTCCCGGACCGTGGCTGCACATCGGCGGCGACGAGGCCCACAGCACCGAGCACGACGAATACGTGGCGCTGATCGAACTGGCACAGCGAGAGGTGGCAGCACTGGGCAAGCGCATGGTGGCATGGGAGGAAGCCGGAGCCGCACCTCTGCATCGCGACACAGTGGTGCAGCACTGGCTGAGCACCGACAAGGTGCTGGCCGCACCCAATGGAGTGGGCGTGGTGCTGTCGCCCGCAGCACACACCTACCTCGACATGCGTCACGACCCGGATGACCCGCTGGGTCGTCGCTGGGCCGGCGACATCGACATCGATCGAGCGTACGAGTGGGACCCGGCAGCAACGGTTCCCGGCCTCGCCCCCGGGCGCATCGTGGGAGTGGAAGCGCCACTGTGGACCGAGAAGGTGCCCACCTTCGCCGACGTCGAGCACCTCTGCTTCCCCCGCCTGCTGTGTCTGGCTGAGGTGGGCTGGACACCCCAGCCGATGCGACACTGGGACGACTTCCGGGGTCGGCTTGCAGGCGAGGTCGACCGCCTGGCGATGGAAGGGGTGAACGTCCATCGATCGAGGCTGCTGTGACACCGGAAAAAGTTGATACGACTCGTAGCAAGTTTTCTGATCACAGGTAGCATCACCCGCATGGCGTTCGACCCCAAGAAGTGGACCCTCAAGACCAATGAGGCCTTCGCCGCGGCCATCGACCAGGCCAAGGCACTGAACAACCCCGAGCTCACGCCCGACCACCTCATGGCGGCGTTGATGCGGCAGGACGACACCATCGTGCCGGCCGTGCTCGCGAAGCTGGGGCTCGCACCACTGATGGTGCGCAACAAGGCCGACGAGGCCGTGGCGAAACTGCCCAAGGCGTACGGCGGCAGCGAGCCGCGCATGAACCGCGAGCTCGACAACGTCACCCAGAACGCGGTGAAGTACCAGCACGACCTGAAGGACGACTTCCTGTCGGTGGAGCACCTGCTGCTGGCAATGAACCAGCGCCTCGGCGTGGGCAGCGAGGAACTGCTGCAGGCGCTGAAGGAGGTGCGTGGCAGCCACCGGGTGACCAGCCAGAACCCCGAAGACCAGTTCGCCGCCCTCGAGAAGTACGGGCAGGACCTCACCCAGCGGGCACGCGACGGCAAGATCGATCCGGTCATCGGCCGCGACGACGAGATCCGCCGGG
>CAZQPJ010000063.1:0-10461 GCA_964595105.1 uncultured Bifidobacterium sp. | reverse complement strand
AGGCCCGCGCTCGTTGGGTGAAGGACGAGTACGGCTCGAGCTATCCGATGCTCGAAGCGCTCAAGCACGCATTCGACCCGAACGGCGTGATGAACATGGGCACCATCATCCCGGTGAAGGAATGATCTCGGAGTAGCCCTCCATCTGGCTGAACCGCTCCTGCAGGTGCCAGCCATAGGTGCCGGGCCCGGTGGGGTCCGCGATGTCGCCTGCCCGTACCGGCGCGAGTTGCGTGCCGAGGCCGGGTTCGACGAAGAAGGCCACCGACCGACGGTGCTGGCCGTGGTCGACCACGCGATGCGGCGTGGCGGGCACGCGCCCGTCGGTCATCAGCTGCAGCACCGTGCCGAGGTGCACCGAGACCGTGTTGGGGAGCATCGGCACGTCGTGCCAGACGCGGTCGGCCGACTGTGCCTGCAGCCCCGGCTCGCGCTGCCACAGCAACGAGACCCCTGCCACGTCGGTGTGCTTGGAGGCGGCGAGCGGAGGTCGGCCCGGTACGCCCGCCGACTCGCTCTGGATGGCCAGCCCACCCGGCTTCGGTGGGTAGTCGAGGAGCCTCAGCGTGGAGTTGCCCTCGCGGAACCCGTCGGCCACGAGCGCATCGTCGAACCCGGCCCAGCGGGCCGCCGACAGCATCACTCGGGTGCCCACATCGAGCATGAGGTCGTAGTAGGCGTCGGCGGCGGCGAACCAACCCTGACAGGGTTCGGTGGTGGGCAATGAGTTGCCTTCGGCGAAGTGGTGCATGCCGACAACCGGTGGAGCGGGGTGCGGATGGCGAGGCCCGATGTCGAACATCTGGTTGTAGGCCCACGCCTCCGGTTGGAGGAACGACTTCCAACCGCGGTACACGGCGGGTCCGGATGGGTCGGTGATGATCGAGGCGACGGAGCGACGCTCGTGCTCGGGCAGGTCGTAGAAGGCGAGAAGGGTGCGGGCCCAGGCGTCGACCTGGTCGGCGCTCGGGTACCCGGCGATCACGAACGCGCCCTGCTGTTCGATGGCACGCCCGATTGCGGCGTCGACGCCCGCACGATCGGTGGCGCCCCCGGCGAAGAGCGGTTCGATGTCGATGACCTTCAGGTCGGGCACGGCGGTTCCTCCGGTGTCGGAGCGTACGTCACGGCGGTCCGTCCGTACCGATGATCGGGTTCGAACGACCCTGCGGCGAGCGGATCTTTGCGCCGAGCATCGGAGCATGCCCCGTACGGCCCTCCTCGCCTCATTGACCGTGGTGCTGCTCCGTGGTTGTGTGCCGTCGTGCGCGCCATCGGCCGGTCGCCCCGACTTCGCGATCGCAGTGCCCGAGCCCGCTGCGACTGCTGCATGGCCGGAGGTGGTGAACGCGCTGCGAGTCGGCGCGGGTGTGCTTCCGGTGACGCAGTCCACCGACGGCGCGCACTTCGCAGCAAGTGCCGCACAGTGCCTTGCGAACACCGGTCAGCTCGGCGTACCCCACGAACTCGATCCCAACCTCGACTGCGGGGCGGGTGTCGACACCGAGGCCGCCCGCACGGGTGCGGCGGGCAGCCTCATCTCGTTCGCTCCGGTGCGGTTGGCGCCACGCGTGATGTTCGAACACTTCGCCAACGCCCCCTTCCACGCAATGGCGCTCTTCGACCCGGCACTGAAGGTGGTCGACTACGCCGACGCTGAGAATCCGGCCTCGCCCGGCGGGCGGAACCGCTTCACCGCAGCGGTGTGGGTGCACGGGCAACGCGACCAGCATCGCCGCTCCTTGGCCCGTCTCGTGTCGTGGCCCGAACCGCTGTGGCCCGTACCCGGCACCATGCGCCTGGCCGACGAGTGGCCGAGTCCGTTGTGGCAGTGCGATCTCACCCAGTCGGGGCCGCCACTGTGGTTCGCCTCACCGAACACCGGAGTGGTGCCGCGCCTCGAGAACCTGGTGTTGGCGCCGGTGGGAGGGGGAGCAGAGGTGCCACTGTGCATCTACGGTGCCGAGGACATGAACAAGGGAGACCCCTCGGGTCGTGAGGTCGCCGCCCAGTATCTACGGATGCTGGCAGCGGTGTTGGTGGTGCCGACCCGTCCGCTGACGGACGGCTCGTGGTTGCTCACCGGCACGCTCGACGGTCATCCCTTCAGTCGTGTCGTGTCGGTGGGTGCGTGACGGCTCAGCGCGTCCGGAAGAACCCCGCCAACGCGGCGGCCATCCGGGCGCGGATCGGAGCGCCAGAGATGATCATGTCGACCATGCTGACCGACGTGTGGTTGTGGCCCCGAGCGCGGATGTGCTGCACCGGCACGCCAGCCGCGGCGAGCGCGTCGGCGTAGGCCGTGCCCTCGTCGCGGAGTGGGTCGAACTCGCCGGTGACGATGGTGGCCGGCGGGAGTCCGGCGAGATCGGGATGCCGGATGGGTGACGCCTTCGGATCAGTGCGGTCGGCGGCGTCGGCATAGTGGCCCCAGAACCACTCCATGAGTGACCTGGTGAGCAGGTAGCCCTCGGCGTTCTCGGTGTACGACGGGCGGGTGAAGTCACAATCGGTGACCGGGGTGAGCAGCAACTGTCCGGCCACGGTGGGTCCGCCGGCGTCACGCGCCAGTTGTGCAGCCACGGCGGCCACGTTGCCGCCGGCGCTCCAGCCGGCGACGGCCACGGATCCGGCGATGCCGCCGAGTTCAGCGGCGTGGTCGGCCACCCACTGCAGTGCGGCGAAGCCGTCGTCGGCCGCCGTGGGGAACCTGAACTCGGGAGCGTGTCGGTAGTTCACCGACACGATGAGCGTGTCGGCCTGCACGCAGAGGTCGCGGCACAGCGGGTCGTCGCTGACGTGGCTGCCGATCACCCACCCGCCGCCGTGGAAGTAGACGGTGACGGGATGCGGCCCGGGTGTGGCCGGTCGGTAGAGGCGGTACTCGAGAGGAGCACCGTCGTGGCCGGGCAGGGTGCCGTCGACCACCTCGCCGACCTCCGGCCCGGGCGGTCGCATCGCCGACGACATCTGCGAGAACATGCGGGCGTCGGCGGGTGACATGGTGTCCATCGTGGGCAATTGCATCTGCGCCATCATCTCGAGCACCATCGCCAGGTCGGGCTGCACACGACGCACGACACCGTCGTGACATTGCTCGCCTGCAGGGCCCGCCAGGTGGAAGCCGAGGTACCCGTTGGCCACGACGTCCTCGCAGGCGAGCCGGTAGCCGTCGACGCCTCCCAGATAGGGGAGGAACACTCTCGGCTTGCCCGGGACATTGGCCCCGACGTACCAGGAATTCGCAGAGGGCAGCAGGGTGATGTCGGCACAGTCGTTGACGTGCAGTACCCAGCCGTCCTCGGCGGTCTGCGTCGGCTCGATGGTGTCGAAGCCGCGTTCGCGCATCATCACCAAGGTGTCGCGCACCCAGTCGACGTGTTGCTCGATGCTGACCATCATGTTCGACAGCACCGACGGGCTTCCCGGCCCGGTGATGGTGAAGAAGTTGGGGAAGCCGGTGGTGCCGATGCCGAGGTACGTGGTGGGGCCACCCACCCACTTGTCCTTCAGGGTGACGCCATCACGGCCCGTGATGTCGACAGCCACGATGGCACCGGTCATGGCGTCGAAACCGGTGGCGTAGACGATGGCGTCGAACTCGAGTGACTCGTCGGCGAGGTCGATGCCGTGCTCGGTGATGCTGACGATGGGGTCGACGCGCAGGTCGACGAGTCGTACGTGGGGAAGGTTGAACGTCTGGTAGTAGTTCGTGTCGAGGCACAACCGCTTCGCGCCGAAGGCGTAGTCCTTGGGGCACAGCGCCTCAGCCGTGACGGGGTCGTGCACGATGCCGCGGATCTTGTCGCGTGCCATCTCGGCCACGACGTCGTTCGCGGCCTGGCTGACGGCCGTGTCGGCGAAGATGCCGAGCATCTCGAACAGTTCGCCCTTGGCCCACGCGGCCTCGAAGCGTTCACGACGCACCTCGGGACTCGAGGCGAGGGCCATGAGTTCCGTGCGCTCGCCGGGAATGCCTCCCCGGCTGTACTTCGCTGCGTGTCGGTAGGCGTCGCGGTCGGCCGCGATGGTGGCGCGACGCTGCTCGTCGACCGGTCCGTTGAACGCCGGTACGGAGTAGTTGGGTGTGCGCTGGAACACGGTGAGCTGGCTCGCCTGTTCGGCGATCAGCGGGATGCTCTGGATGCCCGACGAACCGGTGCCGATGACCGCCACGCGGAGGCCGGTGAAGTCGACGCCTTCGTGGGGCCAGCGGCCGGTGACGTACGTGGGGCCCGCGAAACGCGCGGCGCCGGGGACGTCGGGGTTCTTCGGCAACGACAGGCAGCCGGTGGCCATCACGTAATGGCGGCAGCGGATGGTCTCGCTTCCGGCGGCACCCGATGTGCGCACCGTCCAGCGGCGCCCGTCGTCGTCCCACTCGGCGGCGTCGACGCGGCTCTGGAACGTGATGTGCGGGTAGAGGTCGTGCTTGGTGGCCACGAACTGGGCGTAGCGGAGGATCTCCGGTTGCGTTGCGTACTTCTCGCTCCAGGTCCACTCGTGCTCGAGGTCGGGGTCCCACGAGAACGTGTAGTCGGTGGTGGGGATGTCGCAGCGAGCACCGGGGTAACGGTTCCAGTACCAGGTGCCACCCACATCGTCGGCCGATTCGAGCACCCGCGTGGAGAAACCGAGGCGCCGCAACTCGTGGAGCAGATAGAGACCGGAGAATCCGGCGCCCACCACCACGACGTCGACATCGAGATCCGGTTCCGCAGACATGCTTGCTCCTTGTCGTGCACCTGTCGGTGCGACCCCACGGGCATTGTCGCAGACCCGCAGCCGCACGTCGGCACCGGATATGGTTCGGCGCATGCAGCGCGTCGTGGTGGTTTCCGATCACGCGTTGCTGGTGGCGCTCCTGTCCGACGCGCTGTCGCGGGAGGCCGACCTCGAGGTGGTGCAGGTCGACGAGTGCTCGAGCCAGCCGGATGTCGTGGTGGTCGGGATGGCCGACGGTCAACGCCTGGCTGCGGCTGCCGAGGAGTCGCGCCGACGCTGGCCCGGCGTTGCGGTGGTGATGATCGACGATCGGACAGCTGAACTGTCGCACGTGCTCGCGGCGGTACGGGGTTCCACGGCTGGCCTCGATGTGCTGAGCGCATCGGCGGTGGCCTCGGCGCGCGACCGGCTGCGGTCAGTCGTTCCACGGTCGGCGGCCGAGGCATATCCCCAACTCACCGAGCGCGAACGCGAGGTGTTGCACGGCCTGGCCACCGGTGCCGGCCCGGCAGCCATAGCCGGAGCACTGGGAATCTCGGTGAACACGTGCCGTGGGTATCTGCGGACGCTCATGGCGAAACTCGGCGCGAGAAGCCAGCGAGAGGTGTTGGCATTCGTCGCGAAGCACGGACTGCCCGACAGAAAGTCGTAAGACCCCCGTTCGGACGTCTTCGGGTCCCCGTCGTACGGGGATTCGGCTACCGACGGCCCCTCATCCGGCGCATCATTGACACGTGCACCCCCCTTGCAAAGGTGATCCCGTGATCACCGTGAATCTCTTCGGGCCCCTCCGCGTGACGGTTGCGGGCCGCGAAGTCGGCCCGCGTGACCTGCGCGGCGTGAAGCCGCGCCAGATCCTCGAACTGCTGGCACTGCACCGCCGACCGGTGAGCAAGGAGGAGATGATCGAGGCGCTGTGGGGTCGCCGGGTGCCGGTTGATCCTGTGGCAGCGCTCGAGTCGTACGTGTCGGTGCTTCGCTCCGTCCTCCAGCCGGGGGTGCATCGCAATGACTCGTTGATCGCCACCGTTCCGGGTGGGTACGTGCTCGTGCGCGAGAGAGCGACGGTCGACATCGATCGGTTCGACGAGATCGTCAGGTCGTTGCCGATGCTCTCGGCTGACGATCGTCGGGTCCTCCTCGGTGAAGCGGCGGCGATCGCAGTGGGTCGTGTGCTCGAGAACGAGCCATACGCGGAATGGGTGCAAGCGGAACGCCGACATCACGAACGTCTGCGCCTCGAGGTGTTCGTCGCCGCGGCAGAGGCCTGCCTCGACCTCGGCGACGGAGTGACGGCGCTCGAGATGGCCGAGCGCGCCACTGATGCCGATGCATCGTGCGAAGTCGGCTACGTGGCCGGCATGCGCGCCGCCGGGCTGATGGGTCGTCGCGACCTGGTGGCGCGCCTCTACCAACAGTGTGAACGCTCGCTGCGCAGCGAACTGGGAGTTGCACCGATGCCGGCCACGTCGGCGTTGCGTGACGAATTGCTCGCAACCGGTCGTCATCTCGTTGGAGCCGGCGTTGGGTTCGGCACGATGCTCGATGCGGACGAACGTGATCTGACGGCAGTCCGGTGGCCGTCGTCTCGCTTCCGCTAGGTTGCCGCCGAAGGAGCCCGAACGTTGACAGCCACCACTGCCCGGACATCGTCGCGATGGCGTCGTGACG
Source organism: uncultured Bifidobacterium sp. (assembly GCA_964595105.1). GTDB lineage: Bacteria > Actinomycetota > Acidimicrobiia > Acidimicrobiales > Ilumatobacteraceae > UBA668. Next base: position 4,066 of record CAZQPJ010000063.1, on the reverse strand, counting down.
CCGGTGGTCGGACGCCCACGCTTCCGCGTCGGTCGGCCCGCGGAGTGTCGATCGTGGCGGCCGTGGTGCAGTTCGCGATCGTGGGGGTCGCCGCCGCCACCCTCGTGGCGATCGTCGCCGGTGATCGTGTGAGGAACTCGGGCACCAACGAGGCGATTCGTGACGCTCGGGAATGGGCGACCCTGCTGGCCGGCAACGTGATCGCACCGCACGTGAGCGACGGCGTGCTGGCTGGTGAGCCCGCAGCGCTCGCCGAACTCGACGATGTGGTGAGCGCAGTGGTGCAGAAGGGCCCGATCTTCCGGATCAAGGTGTGGACGCCCGAGGGGCGTGTGGTGTACTCCGATGACAAGAGCCTGATCGGGCAGACCTTCGAGCTCGCAGCCCCCATTCGCGCGTCGCTGGTGACCGGCGAGCCGTGGGTCGACGTCACGATGGCCGACGATGCGGAGAACCAGTTCGACGGGGCTCCGAGCCGCCAGCTCGAGGTGTACATGCCATTCCGACTCGGCGATGGTCGGCAGTTGCTCTACGAGCACTACCAGAACTACACGGTGCTGAGCAGCGGCGCAGCGAAGGTGACGGCAGCGTTCTCCCCGTTGGTGCTGAAGTCGCTGATCGTGCTGGAACTGGTGCAGTTGCCGCTTGCGTGGTGGTTGGCCCGGCGTGTTCGCTCCGCACAGCGACAGAAGGAAGTGCTGTTGCGCAGCGCTCTCGACGCCAGCGACAACGAACGGAGGCGCATCGCCCGCGACCTTCACGACGGGGTGGTGCAGGACCTCGCCGGCGTGTCGTACGCCATCGATGCGGTTCGTCACAACGCTGCGGTCCGCTCGTCGCCGGAGGTGGGCGCAACCCTCGATCGCGTGGTCGAGAAGTCCCAACGTTCGATCAAGGGTTTGCGGACCCTCATCGTCGACATCTATCCGCCAACGCTCGAGGAGGGCGATCTGGGAGGGGCCCTCAGCGAACTGTTGGTGCCGCTCGAGTCGGAGGGTGTCATCGCCTCCTTCCGCGACGAGGCCACCGGCAACATGTCGTCGACCACGCACGGCCTGTTGTACCGGACCGCCAGGGAGGCGCTGCGCAACGTCCAGAAGCACGCCGGTGCGGAACGGGTCGAGGTGGTGCTCAGCGATGTCGACCGCGACCGGGTGAGGCTGGAGATCATCGACGACGGTCGTGGCTTCGACGTCGGAGAACTCGATGCGGCCTACGACGAAGGCCACTTCGGTGTTCGGATGTTGTCCGACGTCGTGATCGCCGCTGGTGGTTCGCTCGAACTCGTTTCGACGCCGGGGTCGGGCACGACGCTCACACTGGTGGCGCCGCGATGATCCGTGTCGTGATCGTCGACGACCACGAACTGGTGCGGCACGGTCTGTCGATGCTGTTGAACGCGTCCGATGACATCGATCTCGTCGGCCAGGCCGACGACGGCGCCGCCGCAGTGGCGCTGGTTCGCGACGTGCGTCCCGACGTGGTGTTGATGGATCTCTCGATGCCGGGAATGGGCGGAGCCGAGGCGACGCGGGCCATCTGCCACGAGTTCCCGGAGACGAAGGTGGTGATGCTGTCGTCGTTCGCCGAGCGTCGTGCCGTGCTCGATGCCATCGACGCGGGTGCCGTGGGGTACCTGCTGAAGGACGGCGGGATGGACGAGATCGTCCGCGCGCTCGAGGCGGCGGCGAGAGGTGAGGCACCGCTGTCGCCCCGCGCAGCGCAGGCGATCCTTTCCGCTCGCCCCGCTCGGCAGTTGCCGTCGCTGTCGGCCCGTGAACGCGAGGTCGCCGAACTGGTGGCTGCCGGCTTGCGCAACCGCGACATCGCGGAACGCATGGGTATCGCCGAGAAGACGGTGAAGACGCACCTCACCCGCGTGTACCAGCGACTCGGCGTCGCCACGCGCACCGAGCTGGCGGCGGCGTTGAAGGACCTCGCCAACTAGGGCCGCGTTCTAAGGTCGGCGCCATGCAGATCTCGATGGAAGGCAAGGTCGCGTTGGTCACCGGCGCGTCGCGAGGCATCGGCAAGGCGATCGCCGCCACCATGTCGGCGTCGGGGGCACAGGTGATGCTGACCTCTCGCAAGCTCGACGGGCTCGAGGCCGCGGCGGCGGAGATGGCGGGCGAGACCGCCGTGTTCGCCGGGAACGCTGGTGACCCGGAGGTGGCCAGAGCGTGCGTGGCGGCCACCATCGAACGGTTCGGCCGGCTCGACATCCTAGTGAACAACGCGGCCACCAATCCGTACTACGGCGACACGATGAAGGTCGACGAGGCACGATTCGACAAGACCTTCCAGGTGAACCTGCGCGGGCCGGTGTTCTGGTGCCAGGCGGCGTGGGACCAAGCGATGCAGCACTCGCCGGGAGTGATCGTGAACATCGCCTCGGTGGGTGGGCTGCGCAGCGAGGCGGGTCTCGGCGTCTACAACCTCACGAAGTCGGCCCTCATCCACCTGACGCGTCAGTTGGCGCTCGAACTCGGGCCCACCCGCGTGGTGGGGATCGCACCGGGCCTGGTGGCCACCGACTTCGCGGCCTACCTCGTGGAGAACTTCGGCGACCGTTTGGCGCGTCAGCTGCCGTTGCAGCGACTCGGTGAGCCGCAGGACATCGCCAATCTCGCCACCTTCCTGGCGTCGGACGCCGCCTCGTGGATCACGGGGGAGACGTACGTGATCGATGGTGGCGCAGGTGTGCGCAGCGCCGGCTGAGCCCGTGTCGGTGCCGGGTGTCGACCTCGCGGCACTCGCCGCGTGGATGGACGAGCGCGGCCTCGGTGACGGACCCCTCGACGCACTCGAACTGATCTCCGGTGGCACCCAGAACGTGTTGCTGCGCTTCGCTCGGTCCGAGCGGCCGTACGTGCTGCGTCGTCCGCCGGTGAACAAGCGTGCGAACAGCGACGAGACGATGCGCCGTGAGGCCCGGGTGCTGGCGGCCCTGGCCGGCTCCGCGGTGCCGCATCCGGCCCTCATCGCTGCGGAACCAGACCCCGCGGTGCTCGGTGCGGCGTTCTACCTGATGGAGCCGGTCGACGGGTTCAACCCGACGCTCGGGCTGCCGCCACCGTTCGACACCGACCCGGCGTGGCAGCACGGCATGGGGCTCGGCATGGCTGACGCGATTGCGTCACTTGCGGCAGTCGACCACGCAGCGGTGGGGCTCGCCGACCTGGGCAAGGCCGACGGCTGGGCCGAGCGCCAGGTGGGTCGGTGGCGCAAGCAGCTCGACGGCTACTCCGAGCTTGCCGGCTATCCGGGGCCCGAGATTCCCGGGGTGGATGCCGTGGGTGAGTGGCTCGACCGGCGTCGGCCGCAACGGGTGCGCATCGGCCTGATGCACGGCGACTTCCACTTCGCCAACGTGCTCGTCCGGCGCGACCGGCCGGCGCTCGCGGCAATGGTCGACTGGGAGCTCGCCACCCTCGGCGACCCACTGCTCGACCTCGGCCACCTGCTGGCCACGTGGCCGCACCAGAACCCTGCCGCGGTGGGCGTGTTCGCGCCCGGGCTGCCCACCACCGACGAAGTGGTGGCTCGCTACGCCGCAGCCAACCCTCGACCGCTCGACGACCTGCCGTGGTTCCGCGTGCTGGCCTGCTATCGGCTCGGGCTCATCCTCGAAGGGACCCACGCACGAGCGTGCGCGGGCCTCGCCCCGAAGGACGTCGGCGACATGCTGCACGCCACCACCGTGGCGCTGTTCGAGCAGGCGCTGGGCCTCATCGAGGCAGACCGTCGACGTTGATGAGCGCGCCGGTGGTGTAACTGCTGGCGTCACTGGCGAGATAGAGCGCAGCGCCGACGATCTCGTGCGGCTCACCACCACGGCCGAGCGCATACGCGTGCTTCGCCCGTGCGTTGAACGCATCGAGGTCCCACGCCTTGGAGATGTCGGTGAGGAACGGGCCCGGCACGATGCAGTTGACGCGCACCTTCGGCCCGAATGCACCAGCGAGACCACGGGTGAGGTTGTTGATACCGGCCTTTGCAGCGCCGTACGGCACCTCGGCAGGGCTGGGGCGCTCGCTGGCGATGGACGACACGTTGATGATGGAGC
>CAZQPJ010000062.1:0-10530 GCA_964595105.1 uncultured Bifidobacterium sp. | reverse complement strand
GCGGATCGTCGGCCACGCCACGCTGCTTGGCGAGGATGAGGAGGCGATCCATCTCCGCCTGGAAGCGGATGGGCAGGGTGGCCGCCGCCTCGCCGCGCTCGTAGCCGAGCAGGGTCATCGCCACTGCCCAGCCGTTGTTGACACCACCGACGACGTGATCCTTGGGCGTGACCGCATCGGTGTAGAAGACCTCGTTGAACTCGCTCTCACCGGAGATCATCTTGATGGGTCGCACCTCGAGGCCCGGTTGGCGCATGTCGACGAGGAGGAACGAGATGCCCTTGTGCCGGGGAGCGTCCGGGTCGGTGCGGGCCAAGGTGAAGATGTGGTCGGCGAGGTGTCCGGCCGACGTCCAGATCTTCTGCCCGTTCAGCACCCACTGGTCGCCGTCGAGAGTGGCCTTCAGACCAAGGTTCGACAGGTCGCTGCCGGCATTCGGCTCGCTGTAGCCCTGACACCACACATCAGCACCGCTGAGGATTCGAGGCAGGTAGTGGGCCTTCTGCTCGTCGGTGCCCCACTGCAGCAAGGTGTTGCCGAGCATCTGGATGCTGAACACGTCGTTGGTGCCGCCCGTCGGCACACCGGCCTTGGCGAACTCCTCGGCAACGATCACCTGCTCGAGTGCCGAGAGACCGCCACCGCCGTACGCCACGGGCCAGCCCGGTGCGAGATAGCCACCGTTGAAGAGCGTCACCCGCCAGTCGTTGATGAAGTCGATGAGGTCCTGACCCTCGAGTCGGCCGATACCACCCCAGTTGCTCGGGAGTTGCTCCGCAAGGAAGGCCTGCACCTTCTCTCGGTAGGCCTCGGCATCACGGCTGTAGGTGGGGTCCATGCGGGCGATGTTACCCACGGGTAGCGCGCTTGGCGAGCGCTGCGGCACCCACCAGAGCAGCGCTCTGACCGAGCGCCGCAGGCACCACCTCGAAGCCGTGCGTGAACACGAGTCGGGCCCGCTGCTCGAGTTCGTGCCGCGCCGCAGCGAAGAACGGTTCACCGAAGCCGAGGGCCACCGACCCTGCCACTACCGCTCGCCGGAGGTCGCACACCGCACCAACGGTGGCGAGTGCCCGCCCAGTGAGGAGTCCGGATCGCTCCACGATCGCCTGCGGTGCCCGCTGCGGTGGTCGGCCCGTCTCCTCCTCGATGGCCCGTCCGCTGCAGTACGCCTCGAGACAACCTCGGCCACCGCAGACGCATGGGCGACCCTCCGGTTCCACGACCACGTGCCCGACGTGCCCTGCGTTGCCGAGATGACCCTCGAGGAGCCGACCGTTGCTGACGATTCCCCCTCCCACGCCGGCGCCGATGACCACGGCGATGAAGTCGCGCCAGTCGCTGGCTGCGCCGCACCACGCCTCGGCCATGGCGACTGCCTTGGCGTTGTTGTCGATGACGGTCGGCAACTGAGTGAGTGACTCCATCTCCTCGGCGAGCGCGAAGGCCTTCCAGGTGGGAATGTGCAACGGTGAGACCTCGCGGTGCGCAGGGTCCATGGGGCCACCACACCCGACGCCGACGGCGACCGGCGGGGTGGGAGCCGCGGCGAGCACACGCGAGACCACCCTCGACAGGGCCGGCCAGACTTCGCGGCTCGGCGTCGACACACGGTCGCGCACCAAGACCTCGCCCTGATCGCTGACGATGGCCACCGACAGGCGGGTTCCTCCCACGTCGACGGCCAAGTAGCACGAACTCATCGACCGGACCGTAGTTGCCCGACGCGGTGACCGTCCCGCATGCGTCTACCCTTCATGCCGTGACGGCCGTCCCTCCCCCTCCCGCACCCACCTTCGCCCAACTGTTCTCGGCCATCACCGACAACATCGCGTCGGTCGTCCATGGAAAGCGAAGTGCCATCGACCTCGCGGTGATGTGCCTGTTGTCGGAAGGCCACCTCCTCATCGAGGATGTACCGGGGGTCGGGAAGACCAGCCTCGCGAAGGCCTTGGCAGCATCCATCGACTGCACGTGGAAGCGTGTGCAGTTCACGCCCGACCTGCTGCCCACCGATCTCGTGGGTGTCAGTGTGTTCCAGCGCGCCACCGACTCGTTCGTGTTCCAGCCGGGCCCGTTGTTCGCCAACATCGTGCTCACCGACGAGATCAACCGCGCCTCGCCGAAGACGCAGTCGGCGCTGCTGGAGGCCATGGAGGAACGGCAGATCACGGCCGACGGGGTCACTCATCGGCTTCCCTCACCGTTCATGGTGGCCGCAACACAGAACCCCATCGAGCAGGAAGGGACCTACCGACTGCCGGAAAGCCAGCTCGATCGATTCCTGATGCGCCTGTCGCTCGGGTATCCCGGACGCCAGGCCGAACTCGACATCCTCGAGTCGAATGGTGCTGCCGACGCGCTCAACAACCTTCGGCCCGTCGTGAGCGCCGACGAAGTGGTGCGCATGGCCCGTGCGGTGCGCGGTGTTCACGTCGCTCCAGCGCTGAAGGGCTACCTCGTCGATCTCGCCGAAGCCAGCCGTCATCATCCGGCGCTCACGCTCGGGCTCTCCCCGAGGGCCACGCTCCAGCTCGCTCGGGCGACTCGCGCCCACGCCGCCGCGAACGGGCGCGACTACGCCATCCCCGACGACGTGAAAGCCGTGAGCGTGCCCGTGCTGGCGCACCGGCTCGTGGTGCGCCCCGAGTCCGCGGCACGCGGACTCACCACACCGGACGCCATCGGCGAAGTGTTCGCCGCCGTGCCGGTGCCAGTGGGGCGCTGATGCTCAGCCGGCAAGGGTGGGCCACCGCAGGGGCCACGATCGCGGTGTTCGTGTGTGCCCGACTGTTCGGCTTGATCGAGCTCTACGTCGCCGGGAGTGCGCTGGTGCTGCTGCTCGGCCTGTCGGTGTTCTCCGTCGCCCGCCCTCTACCGAGGTTGGAGGTGCACCGCTCCGCCCGACCCGAGATGGTGAGTGTCGGTGAGCCAGCCAGGGCGGAACTGAGCGTCACCAACTCCTCGCACCGCCGGTCACCACGCCTCTCGCTGTGGGAGTCGGTCGGGAACGCCGGTGGTGCCTCGATGCAGATGGCACCGCTCGGCAGCGGCCAGTCCGTCGCCGCGACGTATCGCGTTCCGTCCGATCGGCGTGGCGTGGTGGAACTCGGTCCGCTCCTTGCCGACCGCAGCGACACCTTCGGCCTCTGCAGGCGCCAGCAGGTGGTGCCTGGGTCGACCGAGGTGCTGGTGGTTCCCGAACGTGTGCCGCTCGCGTTTCCGGGCATCGGCTCCAGCGGTCGACTTGGCGAGCACCTGCGGATGAAGTCGTGGGGCCAGACAGGCTCCGAGTTCCATTCGCAGCGGGAATACGTCCCGGGCGACGACCTGCGGCGCATCAACTGGAAGTCGAGCGCGCGACGCGGTGAACTCATCGTCCGCGAGACCGCGCTCGAGGGGCTCCAACGATGCACCGTCGTGCTCGACACCTCGGCCGAGTCGTTCGATGACGACGCGTTCGAGCGCGCCGTCGCCGCGGCGGCGAGCATCGTGGCCGGCGCCGTGGCGGCCGGCATCCCGACGCGACTCGTGGCCCCCGGCATCGACCTCCGTGGACCCGAGGTGGCCCACGAGTCGCTCCGGTGGCTCGCCACCGTGGAACTCGGTGGCGAGACCGTCGACCACACCACTCACGGTCGCACCCGCACCGACGGTCTGGGCCTCGTGGTGATCGTGTCGGGCACATCCGGCTCGACGGCCGTGTCGAGAGCGCGCACCAACTGCGGTCCCGACGACACGCTGATGGTGGTCACCACCGCCGAGGCGCCTGCCGCCGGACACCGGTTCACCGTTGATGGCACCTCGCTCCAGATGCTCCAGCAGTCATGGGGGCAGGTCGTGTCGGGAACGTCGACGGTGACGGCGTGAGCAGCGAACAGCCTCGGCTCACGGCCGCCGGTGCGGCGGGTGCGCTGTGTCTCACCGCGCTCGGCACCGTGACGGCGGTGTCGCTGAGCCGTGTGTTCTCCAACTGGGAGTACCTGCCAGCGATGCTGGTGCTGGTCGTCACGCTGCACACCGTGGCACTGGTCCTTCGAGCGCTCCGGGTTCGCGGCTGGATTGCGATTCCCCTCCTCGTGGCGGCACTGGCGCTCCTCACCGGGGCGCTGTACTACCGAGGCACCCTCTGGGCGGGGCTACCCACCGGCCAGACCTTCGACATGCTGCGGGTCGATGTGCGCCTGGTGGTCGAGCAGTTCGCCACGGCCGTGGCGCCCGTGCCGAGCACGGGAAGCTTCGCCACCGCCACCGCTGCGGCGTTGGGGCTCTGCGCCATCCTCGCCGACAGCTTCGCGTTCCGCGCGCAGGGTCGCGTGGAGCCTGCTGTGCCCTACGGCGTGCTGTTCGTGTTCGCCGCCGCACTGGGCACCGATCACCAGCGGGTGCTGATGACGGTGCTCTGGATCGCTGCGGCGCTCGTGATGGTGGCGGTACTCCGCTTCGCCCACTCCTCGGGTGAGACCGCGTGGATGGGCTCGCGCCGCTTCACGCTGTGGGCCGCGCTGCCGGCGATCGTCACCACCGTCGCCGTCAGCACCGTGGCCGCGGCCGCCATCGCTCCTCATCTGCCCGGCGCCGGCGAGCGGGCGCTCATCGACACACGCAACCGCGACGGATCGGTGACCGAGGTGTTGAGCCCATTGGTCGACATCAGGGCGCGAATGCGCAACCGCGGCACCTCCGAGCTGTTCACCGTGCAGTCGACCGATGGACCGCACTACTGGCGAGCCATCTCGCTGCCGAGCTTCGATGGAGAGGTGTGGTCACCGGCTGCGGAGGATCTCCGCGACATGGGCGACCGCTCCGGCGAGGTGTTCGGTGGCGGTGCGCTCTCCGAACAGCTCTACACGGTGAAGGCACTTCGCGGGCACCTCGTTCCGGCCGCCTATCGCGCCGTCAGGGTGTCGCCCGATGTGGTGGTGTGGGCCCCGGGGAGCGAAAGCCTCGTCCTTCCGAGCCAGGAACTGCAGACCGGTGATCGTGTGGCCGTGGCGTCGGTGATACCGCGACCGAACGCCGACCAGTTGCGCCAAGCGGGGGTGGGGCAGGCACCCGACGACATCTACACCTCCCTGCCTCCAGGGCTGCCCTCGACCGCCCTCGACGAAGCCCTCTCGGTGGCCGGAACTGCCCCGACGCCGTACGACCAGTTGTTGGCCCTCCAGAACTGGTTCCGAACCCAGTTCACCTACGACCTCGACGTACCACTCGGCAACAACAACGACGCCATCGCAGCCTTCCTGCGGGATCGGCGTGGCTTCTGCCAACAGTTCGCCGGCACCTTCGCCGTCATGGCCCGAGCGCTCGGCATTCCGGCGCGCATCGCCGTGGGCTACACACCGGGTGACCTTCAGGACGACGGGCTCTACCACGTGTTCGGCCGCCATGCGCACGCATGGCCTGAGGCATGGTTCAACGGCGTCGGGTGGGTGGCGTTCGAACCGACCCCCGGTCGCGGCAGCCCCGACGCCCAGCGATACACGGGCGTGGCACCGGAGCAGGACGACTCCCGCGGGTCGGGCACCACGCCGTCCACCGGAACAGCGCCCAGCACGAGCGTCGCCACCCGACCCGGAGACCCGGCCTCGTCGACCACTGTCGCCGGCGGCGGACGCCCCGGCGACGGCGCCAGCACCTCCACCACCCCACCGATCACCACGTCGGCCGGCAACACCGACGTGCCGTTGCTGCCGCTCGCGGTGATGGCCGCCCTCGCGGCGCTTGTCCTCTGGGCCGTGGTTGCACCACGACTCCTCGACATCTGGGTCCGACGTCGCGAACGATCGACGAACGAGCGCGTCATGGTGTCGTGGCGACGCGCCTGCAACGCATTGATGCTTGCCGGAGCACCATCACCGAAGGGGGCCACACCTCTCGAGTACGCCGATGCCTCGGAACAAGCGACCGGGGTCGACCACCGCACCATCAGGGAACTCGCCGTCCAGGTGACGAAGGCCGTCTACTCGCCGGCAACGGTCACCGAGGGCGCTGCGTCACGGAGCGAAACCCTCGGCGCCGAGATCGACGTCATGTGCCGCGCCCGAACGCCCTGGGCCGTGCGGCTTCGCGGTCTTCTGGACCCGCGGATGATGCGCCGACGGCTCGGCATCTGACACCCGGGGCCAATGACGGCCCGGTGACGACTCAGTGGTCGCCGCGTGGCGCTGACTGACCGAAGCGACTGCGCACGTTCTCGGACAGGTGCTCAAGGCCCTGCCGACCAACCGCCCGGGCGTGGCGCTCGCAGACCAGCGCGGCGCCCACCGCGGCGATGAAGGCCACGAAGGAGAGATAGGGACTGACCGACAGCAGCGCGACGGTGAGGATCAGGCACACCACCGCGCCCACCCCGGCAAGCGTCATCGATCGACGGCTGCCGTGCTCCCGTCCGTGGACGTTCCGGCCAAAACCGGGGTCGCGCTGCAACTGCTCCTCGATCTGACGAAGGATCCGTTGTTCGTCTTCTGAGAGCGGCACCGCCATCTCCTCCCCGGTGGACGCCTCATTGTCGCAGAGATCGTGCCGCCTGACAACGCAGGAATCACTCAGGTCTCGGGTCGTGGTCGGGCCCCCACTGTTGAGCCCCCTTCCGCACGAGGCGAAGGCCCTTGCGACTGACGGAGCTCGCGGGGCCGATGGCGGTGGCCCCGAAGCGCTCGCGGATGGCATCGATGGTCTGCTCGGCGGCCTGCCACTCCCCGGCGCCCGCCGGCGCATCGCCGAGCAGACCATCGAGCGACAACTGTTCGGCCGCCGTGCCGAAGTTGCTGGCGCTCACGCCCAGGAGACGCACGCCGGGCGTCGGGTCGACGGCATCGAGCAGCGGCGTCACCGCCGCCACGATGGCATGGGCCGTGTCGACCGGCGACGGCAGGGTGGTGGACCGGGTGATGGTGTGGAAGCCGGCGAACCTGACCTTGAGCGCGAACGTGCGGGCACCGGTGCCATGGGCTCGCATCCGGCCGGCCACCCCATCGGCGAGACGCACGAGTTCGCGCCGCAGTTCGTCGTGCGTGTGCCGATCGGTGGCGAAGGTCTCCTCATGCCCGATCGACTTGAGCTCGCGGTCGACCTCCACCGGGCGGTCGTCGATCGCCCAGCTGAGCCGGTGAAGGTGCTGACCGTGCGCCTTTCCCACCGCCGACACCAGACTGCGCTCATCGAGCGCCGAGAGGTCCTGCACCGTGCGGACGCCGATGCGGGTGAGCTTCTCGAGCGTGGCCGGCCCCACGCCCCACAGCGCCTTCACCGGCAGTGGGTGCAGGAACTCGAGCTCCGCGCCGGGCTGCACCTCCACCACGCCGGGGCCCTCGACCACGCCGTCGGCACGGGCGATCGGCTTGGCTGCCTTCGAGGCCAGCTTGGCAAGGAACTTGTTGGGCGCCACACCCACGCTGCATCGCAATTCGAGACGGTCCCACACCTCGGCACGCAGGTAGTGCGCGATCGCCACGCCATCCCCCAACAGGCGCACTGAACCTGTGACGTCGAGGAATGCCTCATCGAGCGCCAGCGGTTCGACGTACGGCGTGGCGGAGTTGAAGATGTCGTGCACCTGCGCACTGACCTTCGAGTAGAGCTCGTGGTCGCCGGGCAGGAACACCGCATGAGGGCACAGCCGCCGGGCCGTGCTGGACGGCATCGCCGAGAACACCCCGAACCGTCGCGCCTCGTACGACGCCGCAGCGATGACGCCGCGCGACCCAGTGCCACCCACCACCACCGGCTTGCCCCGAAGGTCGGGGCGACGACGCAGTTCGACGCTCACGTAGAACGCGTCCATGTCGACGTGGAGGATCGTGCGCACCCCGTCGGCACGTGGCGTGCTCATGCCAGACGTTCCACCCGATCGGCCCGGCGCTGCGTGCCGTGCAGCGCGAACCGGTAGTCGTCGGCGAGGTTTCCGTCGAGCCAATCGACCAGCGGCACGCGCACCCACGGGGGACTCGCTGCCAGCAATCCGGGGGCCTCGTGCCCGGCAGCGAACCGCACCTCCTCGACGATGCCATCGGGGTCGGCCAGCACCACGTCGCCGTTCACCTCGGCGGCCAGCCATGCCTCCACCCGCATCGACCAGCCCATGTCGGGCGCGTCGACAGTGACGGTGTAACTGCGGTGCGACCATGACGCCACCACCAGGCCGGTCTCCTCCAGCACTTCACGCGCGAGGCCGCCGAGCACGGTCTCGCCCGGGTCGATGACACCTCCCGGCGGCGTCCACTCGATGCTGCCGTCCTTGCGACGGTTGCACACCAGCACCAGACCGTCGCCGTGAGGGATCAGGGCCCCTCCCACCTTCCAGCGTCGCACGTCAGCCGCCCTCTGCTCGGCGACGTCGGCGACCGCCGAAGTCGCCAACCCAGAGACGTGCCACCAGCAGCAGTGCTTCGCTGACGATGCTGCCCGACATCTTCGACACTCCCTCGGTGCGGTCGTGGAACGAGATCGGGAACTCCACGATCTTGCCGTGCAGCCGTACCAGCCGGTAGGTCATCTCGATCTGGAAGCCGTACCCATCCGCCTTCACCGACTCGAAGCGCATGCGCTCGAGCGCGTCGGTTCGATAGGCGCGATATCCCGCAGTGGCGTCGTTCACCGCCAGCCCGAGCACGCCCGCCGCATACCTGTTGCCCCACCGCGACAACCACCGCCGCCGTCGCGGCCAGTTCACCGTGCGACCACCCGGCACGTATCGACTTCCGATCGCCAGATCGGCGCCGTGCTCGACGATGGCGATGAGCGCCGGCAGCACCTGTGGATCATGGGAGAGATCGGCATCCATCTGCACGCACACCTCTGCGCCGGCGTCGATGGCGTGTCGCAGACCCGCCCGGTAGGCGGCACCGAGGCCTTGCTTGCCGGCGCGACGCACCACCTCGATACCGCCCAGTTCGGCGGCGAGCTGCTCGGCGCGGTCGGCCGTGCCGTCGGGACTGCCATCGTCGACCACCAGCACCGACGCCGAGGGCACATTCCCGCGGACCTCGCGAAGGAGGCGCTCGATGTTCTCGATCTCGTTGAACGTCGGGACGACCACCGTGGCGCGCACGGTTCGGGAGCCTACGCTGGCGGCGTGACCGAACGAGAACGCCCCCTGTCGGCCCTCCCCTCGCCCGCAGCGCGAGTCGCGGCGTTCGTGGCGATCCTGCTCGGCGGCGCCGCCGGTGGCCTGATCGGCTACACCCTCGTCGACCTGCAGTGCTCGGGTTCCTGCGACACACCACGAGGAGTCGGCCTCCTCATCGGTGCCCTCGTGGCGGGTGGCGGCATGTCGGTGGTCGGGGTACTGGTGCTTCGTGCGGTCGGCGAATGGCGACAGGTCCAACAGCGCGAACGGCAGGCCGGACGGCCGTGAGCGTCCCCCACGAGGAACTCCTTCGCCTGGCCACCGAGTTGGCCGTGAAGGCGGGCCGCATGGCGGCCACCGGCCGCGAGGAACGTGGCATCACCCAGGCCGGCAGCAAGTCGTCGGCGACCGACGCGGTCACCGAGTTCGACCTTGCGAGCGAACGACTCATCGTCGGCGGCATTCTCGACGCCCGCCCCAACGACGGAATCGTCGGCGAGGAAGGCACCGCCACCGCTGGATCATCGGGCATCGACTGGCTCGTCGACCCGATCGACGGCACCACGAACTTCCTGTACGGGCTGCCCGGATGGGCCGTGTCGATCGCCGCCGCCACGGCTGACGGCACGGAGATGGGCGTGGTCTACGTGCCTGCCACCGACGAACTGTTCTCGGCCATCCGCGGCCGCGGTGCACTGCTCGACGGTCGACCGATCCGGTGTTCCACCACCACCGACCTCGGCCTCGCCCTGGTGGCCACCGGCTTCAGTTATCTCGCCGAACGCCGCGCCAGACAGGCGGCCCGAATCGCCGCACTCCTCCCCCGCGTGCGCGACCTGCGGCGCGTGGGCGCCGCCGCCACCGATCTGTGCTCGCTCGCCGCGGGCCGGGTCGACATCTATTTCGAGGAACACCTCGGGGCCTGGGACATGGCCGCAGGTGCACTCATCGCCCTCGAGGCCGGTTGCCGACTGGGTGGGCTCGACGGCGGAGACGCCCGCCCGCGTTCGATCCTCGGTGCCACACCAGCGCTCTTCGAGACCGTCCAACGCATGGTCATCGACATCGACGCCACCCTCGACCAGCCGAACGACTGACCCTCCACCACCGATCGAGCATCGCCGAGGCCCTCCCCTCTGGCATCATGGAGGCCGATGGGCACCCGCATCCTCTCCGTCGAAGACGACGAACGCATCCGCACCGCAGTGAAGCTCGCGCTCGAGGACGAGGGCTGGACGGTCGACGAAGCAGGCAGCGGCGAGGAAGCCATCGAGCTGTTCCATCGCGCCCAACCCGACGTGGTGCTGATCGACATCATGCTGCCGGGGATGGACGGCTTCGAACTGTGCCGCACGCTGCGCCGGCACAGCGACGCCCCGATCGTGATGGTGACGGCCCGCAACGACACGCACGACCTGGTCGCTGGACTCGAGGCCGGCGCCGACGACTACCTCACGAAG
>CAZQPJ010000061.1:0-10711 GCA_964595105.1 uncultured Bifidobacterium sp. | reverse complement strand
CGTCGGCTCCTTCGGCGTCACGTCGACCATGCGGGCCCGGCCCATCGGGTCGAGGTGTGTGAAGGAAAGATCGCTCATCCGTCACGGAACTGTAGTACCCCGTTCGAGCGGCGCCGGGACAGACCGGCGTCAGCCGCCGATCTGGCTCATGGTGCGGCGTGGCCGCACGAAGGTGACCTGATTGATCTGGTGGCCGGCCCACTTGGTGCCGACGGCCCGCTGGATCTCGGCTGCGAGCTCGTCGTCGGTGGCACCGTCGCGCATGAGGCGACGAAGGTCGAACTCGGTGGTGGCGAACAGACAGGTGCGGAACTGGCCGTCGGCGGTGAGCCTCACCCGGTCGCAGTCGCCGCAGAACGGCTTCGTGACCGACGGAATGACACCCACCGTGCCACCACCGTCGAGATAGCGCCACGTGTTGGCCGGTGCCGCGCCACGGGCAGGCACCACTTCGAGCGGGTGAACGGCGTGGATGGCAGCGACGATCTCGTCCTGGCCCACCACCTTGTCGTTCATCCAGTGCCCAGTGGCGTCGAGCGGCATGAACTCGATGAAACGCACCTCGACGCCACACTCGCGTCCGAACCGTGCGAGGTCGACGATCTCGTCGTCGTTCACTCCCCGCTCGATGACGGCGTTGATCTTCACCGGGGCGAAGCCAGCCTCCTTTGCCGCCTCGATGCCCTGCAGCACGCGCTCGAGTTCGTCGCGACGGGTCATCTGCTCGAACTTGTCGCGCTGCAACGTGTCGAGGCTGATGTTGATGCGCCGCAGGCCGGCTTCGCGGAGTTCGTGGGCGAGGTTGGCGAGCGTGGCACCGTTGGTGGTCATCGCCAGGTCGACGCCGAGGGCGGCCAACTTGCGCACCAGCACCGGCAGGTGGGCGCGCACCGTCGGCTCGCCACCCGTGAGGCGGAGGCCATCGACGTCGAAGCGGTGCACGAAGATGCCGGCGAGCCGCTCGATCTCCTCGAAGGTCAGCACTTCGCTGCGCGGCAGCCACTGCATGCCTTCCTCCGGCATGCAGTAGGTGCAGCGGAAGTTGCACCGGTCGGTGACCGAGATGCGCAGGTCACGGATGGTCCGCCCGAACGGGTCGATCAGGTCCACGGGCTCAACCTATCGACAGCAACAGGGTTCGTACAGGGCCGCCGGGAGCGATGCCGTCGCCGTCGGGCACCTCGGCGATGGCGTTGGCCATGGAGGTGGCTGCCAGTTGGTGGCTGCCCTGCGCGCCCACCGACTCCACGTGCACGCGCCCGTCGTCAGCGAACGAGGCGAACACACGCATGTAGTGAACCTTGCCATCGGGGCGCCGCGGGAGGCCATGCGTGGCCACCGCCTGCACCGCCGGTCGGTCGGCGTGCTGGTGCCCGGCCATGCGTCGCAGCGCAGGTCGAGCGATGAGTTCGAAGCTCACGAGCGAACTCACCGGGTTTCCGGGCAGGCCGAACACGGGCACGGGCGTGCCGTCGGCGCGGGCGAGCAGCCCGAAGGCGAACGGCTTCGCCGGCTTGATGGCGATCTGCATCCAGTGCATGTCGGCAATGCGCGACAACACGGCTTTCACCACGTCGTAGTCACCCATGCTCACACCGCCACTGGTGACCACGGCGTCGCATCGCTCGGCGGCGTCGCGGAGCACGGCCTCGAGCGCTTCCTCGTCGTCGCGCACGGTGCCGTACTCCACGGCCTCGCAACCGGCGTCGGACACGAGCCCCAGCAGCATCACCCGGTTGCTCTCACGGATCTGGCCGGGCTGCAACGGACCGCCGTCGTCCACCAGCTCGTCACCGGTGCTCAACACCGCCACCCGCACCCGCGGCACGGCCAGCACCTCGTGGGCGTTCACGCTGGCGAGGACTCCTGCCACCGCTGGGGTGACGAGCGTGCCCGCCGGGTAGAGGAGCGTGCCCACCGGTACGTCGTCACCGACGGCGCGCACTGCCACACCGGCGTCGACCGCGCGACGGATGAGCACACGACGGCCATCGTCGAGGCGCTCGGTGTCTTCCACCATCACGATGGCGTCGGCACCGGCGGGCACCGGCGCACCGGTCATGATGCGAACTGCCTCGCCCGGCTGCACTACGTGGGTGGAGTGGGCACCTGCCGCCACCTCGGCCACCACCGGCAATTCCACCGGCGCCTGTGCCACCGAGGAGGCCACCACCGCATAGCCATCGACCGCACTGTTGGCGAACGGCGGCACGTCCTCGGTGGCCACCACCGCCTCGGCCAGCACCAGACCGGTGGCGGTGCGGGCCGGCACCCGCACGGGAGCACCCGCGCGGCAGCGTTCGAACACGAGTGCCCGGGCGTCGTCGATGCCAATCACGACCGCCACGGTACCGTGGCTCCCGTGGCCACGTACGAGCCGATACCCGAAGCGCTCGATGAGGGCGGCCACACCGTTCGCTGGTCCACGTGGAGCCACGACCACCTCGACACCACCACCATCCGGTGGGAGAACGAGGGGTTCACGGTGGCGGGAGTGGTGAGCCGCGAGCGCATCGAATACGTGCTGCGCCTCTCGGCCACGTGGCAGGTACGGCAGTTCATCCTGTTCCGTGACCTCGAGGAACCCGACCTGTGGCTGGCCACCGACGGCAGCGGCCGTTGGGGCGAGATGAACGGGGCCCATCGGACCGAACTCGACGGCTGTTACGACATCCACCTCGCGTGCACGGCGTTCTCGCACTCGCTGCCCATCCGCCGACTGCCGCTCCTGGTCGGTCACACCGCCGAGCTCCCCGTGGTCGACGTGAACCCCGACACGCTGGAGGTGCGCGCCGTGAACCACCGCTACACCCGCTCGGGTGACCGCACTTGGCAGCACACCGTGGAGGGCACCGGCCTCACCACGGAGTTCGAGGTCGACCAGCACGGACTGGTGCTCGACTACCCCGAGGCGTTCCGCCGAGTGTCGTAGAGCTCGCGGAGTTCGTGTGCGTCGGGCAACTTGCGCAACGGCTCCCGCAGGGTGACGAGGTTCATGCCGTCCATGTGGGCGCGCAGCCACGACGACACTCGGTGCGAATGACGCGGCGCGATCTCGCGGAGCACCCACCCGAGCACCTTGCGGATGAAGAACTCGTGCTCCGGCAGGAGCACCTCCGCATAGTGGAAGAAACGGTCGAGTTCGCGATCGCGTCGCAGGCACGAACGCAAACCCAGCACCGCCGACCGGCGAATCCACATGTCGGCGTCGTACACCCATCGATCGAGCACCGGCAGACCTTCGGCGCGTTCGCGGAACACGAGGTCGGCCACCACGGTGCCGGCGAGAGGATCGACCAACGCCCACGTGTGGCACTCGCGCAGCCGCTGTTCGAGCCACCCGAGTCGGCTCGAGTCGACTGCGCCCGGCATCTCGGTCAGCAGCTCGACCGCCGCCAGACGGAGTTCGTGGACGGGTCGGCTCCACAGGGCATCGGCGAGATCGAGAACGTCGTCGGCCGTCATCACCGGGTTCGCTCGCACCACACCTCGCACCACACGCCGCACCGCAGGCACCGGCACGCCCATGTGCTCGAGATCGCTCTTCAGGTAGGAGCGCTCGGCCTCCGCACGAGCCGGCTCGGCGAATTCACCGAGCTGCCGCGCCAGTTGTTCGGCCGTCTGCTCGGCGTTCATCTCACACGTGCTCGCGAAGCCAGTCGCGGAACCGCGGGCCGATGTCGGCGTCGTCGAGCGCGAGTTCCACCACGGCGGTGAGCCAACCGAACGGGTTGCCGGTGTCGTACCGGCGAATGGCGCTGAGCACCCCGTGGAACGGGCCACCGTGAGCCTGCATGCGAAGGGCATCAGTGAGCTGAATCTCGCCGCCCGCCCCCGGCTTCACCTCGGCGATGCGGTCGAACACGTCGGGCGTGAGCACGTAACGACCGATGATGATGAGGTCGCTCGGGGCGTCGGCTGCCGCCGGTTTCTCGACCATCGACGAGATGCGCACCACACCGTGTTCATCGAGTGACCCCACCGGGTCGATCACGCCGTAGGCGCTCACCTCGTGAGCCGGCACCTGCTTCAGCCCCACCACACTGCCGCCCGTGTCGGCGCACACCTCGACCATCTGACCCAGCAGCGAACTGTCGCCCATCAACTCGTCGGGCAGCAGCACGGCGAAGGGCTCGTCGCCCACGGCCTCGCGGGCACAGCCCACGGCGTGGCCGAGACCGCGGGCCTCGTCCTGGTAGGCGAAACTGATGCGCACGTCGCGGCCGATGCGCTCGAGCGAGTCGGCGACATGATGCCTGCCGGTGCTGCGCAGCTTCGCCACCACCTCGGGCGACGGGTCGAAGTACGCCTCGATGGCCGGCTTGGCGTGGCTGGTGACCACCACGATGTGGTCGATGCCCGCACCGGCCGCCTCGTCGATGATGAGTTGCAGCGCCGGCGTGGCGATGATGGGCAGCAGTTCCTTCGGCACCGCCTTCGTGGCGGGAAGGAAACGGGTGCCCATTCCCGCCGCTGGGATGACGGCCGTCCGAGCGCGCACGGGCCGATAGTAGGTCACCGTCCGCCGCATGGAGTGGCTTGCCCCAGCGCCGCTAGCCTTGGCACTCGACGTCAACGACTGCCAACCACAGGAGCTGCGGGGGTTCCGATGCCCACCTACGTGTACAAATTCGTCGAGACCGGCGAGACCATCGAGGTCCAGCAGGCGTTCAGCGACGACGCCCTCACCGAGGCCGTGCACCCCACCAGCGGCGTCACGATGCAGGTGAAGAAGGTGTTCCAGCCGGTCGGGGTCACCTTCAAGGGCGGCGGCTTCTACAAGACCGACAGCCGTGGCGGTTCGTCGAAGAGCAGTTCGTCGTCGAGCACGTCGTCGTCGACCACCACCACGGAGTCCTCGAGCAGCAGCACCGACTCGTCGGGCAGCAGTGCGGCCACCACGCCGGCTGCGTCGAGCACCACCTCCACCGCGTCCACCACCAGTTCCGCCGCCGCCAGCTGACCCTCACCCCGGCGCGACCCGCCAACGGGTCGGTATGGTGCGCCGCCAGGCTTCCCCCACTGCACCCACGGTTCATGGGAGGTCGGCATGCTCGTGTCTCGTCTGCGTCTGGTCTTCGCCCGACGACCTTGGCTCCATTGGTTGATCGCGGCACTCTGCGGCGCAGTGCTGTGGTGGCAACTCGCCGGGGCCCAGGGTCGCCTCTCGGCGGCGCGTGACCGGTGGGGCCGCACCCGCACCGTGTGGGTGGCCGTTGCCGCCGCCGAGGGCGGCGCGGCGCTGAGCGTCGAACGCCGCGACTACCCATCGGCGATGGTGCCCGTCGATGCCGTGACCGACCTCCCCGACCGCGTGGTGGCCGCGAGGGTGGTGACGGCAGGTGCCGTGGTGGTGCCGGCCGACCTGGCCGGCACCGACGACGTGCCCGGCGGGTGGACCGTGTTCGCCGTGCCGGCGACCGACGCACCGGCGCTTCCCGACGGCGCCCTGACCGCCTTGTTCGCCGATGGTCAACGGCTGTGCGACGGCCGGGTGGCAGGTCACCTCGACGAGCGGGTGCAGGTTGCCGTCGCTCCCGACTGTGCACCGGCGCTGAGCGCCCGACTGGCCGATGGCGCCGTGGTGGTGGGCCGGGTCAGCGGCTGACCGAGCGGTCGATGGCCTGTTGCAGGTCGGCCCAGATGTCGTCGACGTGCTCGATGCCCACGCTCATGCGGAGCAGACCGGGCGGCACGTGCGAATCGCCCGCATACTTCTGGCGGCGCTCCATGGTGGTCTCCACGCCACCGAGACTGGTGGCCGGCACCACCAGTTCCACTGCCGCACACGCGGCATCGGCGGCAGCGGCACCGCCGCCCAGTACGAAGCTCACCATCGCCCCGCTGCCCGGCCACCGCACCTCGGCGACGGCCGGGTGTGCCCGCAGTCGCTCCACCAACACGGCCGCGTTCTGCTGGGCACGCTCCATCCGCAACGGCAGGGTGCGCAACCCGCGCAGGGCCAGGAAACTCTCGAGCGCACCCGGTGTGCAGCCGTTCACCAGACGGGCGTTGTGAAGGCGCTCGTGCACCGCCGCATCGGTGGTGACCGTGAGGCCCATCAACAGGTCGCTGTGACCGCCGATGAACTTGGTACCGCTGTGCATCACCACGGTGGCCCCGTGGCGCAAGGGTTGTGCGCACATGGGCGTCGCGAACGTGCTGTCGACCACCACCTTGGCGCCAGCCGTCGAGGCGGCGGCGCAGATGGCATCGAGGTCGGCCACCTCGAGCGTGGGGTTCGTCGGTGTTTCCACCCACACCACATCGGCTCCCGTGGTGGCGGCCACCACCTCGGCCGTGTTCGAGATGTCGACGAATCGCACCTCCAACGGGGTCTGCTGCACCAGATCGGCCACCAACGCGCGCACGCCCATGTACGAGTGGTCGGGCAGCACCAGCACCCGCGGGGCCAGAGCGAACAGCACCGACGACGCCGCAGCCATGCCCGACGAATAGGCCAGTGCCGTGCCGCCCTCGAGCGCGCCCACGGCGGCCTCGAGTGCATGCCAGGTGGCGGTCCCTTGCGCACGGCTGTAGTCGCCCGTGTCGCGGAAGTTGGTGGCGAGCACGATCGGCTGGTTCAGGGGTTCACCGGCACCAACAGGGCGACCGGTCGACACGGCAACGGTGGCGGGATGCATGAGAGTGCTACCCCACCGCCACGTTCGGGCGTTCCATGCGGCCATCAGCGTGGCGGGCGAAGCGCTCGGCCGCGGGACCGTGCACAGGGTCGGGCCGTTCCCACGGCCACCCTCCGAAGCCGGTGGCCCGGTAGTCGGCGAAGGCCTGTTCGATCTCATCACGGGTGTTCATCACGAACGGCCCGTACTGCGCCACGGGCTCACCGATGGGGCGGGCCTGCAGCATCAACACCTCGGCGCCCTCGGCGCCGGCTCGCAACGGTGCGGGTGCCGACGAGTCGACCACCACACCCGTGTCCTTGCCCGCATCGACGCCGTCGATGGCTGCCGACCCCTCGAACACGTAGAGCACACGGGTGGTGCCACGGCCCGCAGCGGGCGGCAGGGCGAGCGTGGCACCGGCATCCATCGTGATGTGCCAGATGGCGACGTCGGCCTCGGGGCGCGACGCCCACGACGACGGCGGCGGCGCCGGGGGCACCAGCCCCTCGTAGGAACCGGCGATGACCGTGATCACCGAACCCGCACCTGCCGCGTCGGTGTGGGCATGGCTCGGGATGTCGTCGGCCCACAGCATGGTGAAGTGCGGCTCCACCATCTTGTCGACGGCGGGCAGGTTCATCCAGATCTGGAACAACTCCACCGTGTTGCCCTGCGTCGCCGACAGCAGCGGGAACATCTCGCTGTGCACCACGCCACGGCCGGCAGTCATCCATTGCACGTCGCCACGGCCGAAGCGCGCCGCTGCACCCATCGAGTCGCTGTGGTCGATGAACCCCTTGCGGGCGAACGTGATGGTCTCGAACCCTCGGTGCGGATGCTCGGGAAAGCCGGGCACCGTGCTGCCGTGGTACATCCGCCAACCGTCCCGGGGCTCGAAGTCGTTGCCGATGGAACGGCCGGCCAGCGAGGCCTTCGGGCCGAACTCGGCCGATCCCTCGGGATAGTGGTCGAGGTGGTGGACGCAGAACAGGAACGGGTCGGCGGTGGGCCACTGGAACCCCAGCGGCACCGTTTGGATGACGAGGTCGGTCACCGGGTCAGCGTACGCCCGTGATCATCAACAGCCACACGAGCGCGGCCAGCGCGAATCGGTATGCCACGAACGGTGCGAATGTGCGGGAGCGCACCAGCCGCAGCAGGCCCCACACGGCGAGCCACCCCGAGATGGCCGAGGTGATGATGCCCACCACCATGGCCGTGCCGAGGCCGTCGGGAATGCCGTCAGAGGCGAGCTTCAGCAACTTGTAGGCAACCGCACCCGCGGTGACGGGGATGGCCATCAGGAAACTCGCCCGCGCCGCCGAATCTCGGTCGAAACCGAGCAGGCGGGCGGCGGTCATGGTGATGCCGCTTCGCGACGTACCTGGGTTGAGCGCGATCACTTGCGCGAGACCCACCTTCACTGCGTCGGCCGTGGTGTAGTCGGCCAGCGTCCGCCGACCCTGACGCCGGTCGGCCCACAGCAGCAGACCGCCGAACACCACCAGCGACAGAGCGATGAGCCCCGGTGTGCCCAGCTTCTCGTCGATGAACTTCTCGCCCACCGCACCGGCGATGGCGGCCGGCACCGACGACAGCACCAACAGCCAGGCGAGCCTGCCCTCGGGGCTGCCCGGCTTCTCTCGACGCACCACCAGTCGCACGCCCTCGCGCACGTACACCACCAGGTCGCTCCAGAAGTAGCCGACCACGGCCACGAGCGTGCCCAGGTGCAGCGCCACGTCGAAGGCCTTCTCGATCGACACGTTGTCGAAGTCATGCCAGCCGAACATCCACGGCACCAGCAGCAGGTGGCCGCTCGACGAGATGGGCAGGAACTCCGAGAGGCCCTGCACGAGGCCGAGCACGATGGCGTGAAGAAGGGGCACGGCCTCGTTCTACACCCGCGGCACCGTCAGTCGGTGGACACGCTGGGCAGCACTCGGGGCGACCATGGCCGTGGTTCGTCCCAGTGGTGTCCCACCACCCGACCCTGCGCCAACTTCGCCAGGAAGTCGGCCGGACCGTCGAAGTCGGGCATCTCGACGTAGGCGGAGCCGAGCGCCAGCGGCACGTGTGCGTCACTGCCCGCGCCGGCGATGAGTCCGTACTGCTCGGCGAAGCGAGCGGCCTGCTCGTTGAGGCTGCGCAGCGACGTCTTCGCGTTCAGCACTTCCACCGCGTCGATGAGGCCGTCGGCGGCCAGTTGGTGCAGTGCTGGCTCCGACATGTTGCGCCGCATCGGGTCGAACGGGTGCGGCACGTACACCACACCGCCCTGGGCCCGGATGGCGCGCGCCGCCTCGGTGGGAGGAATGCCCATGGGCACGCGCTCGGTGAGGAACAGTCCGATGATCTCACCGGCGTGGGTGCGCAGCTCCTCGCCCACCACCACGCGGCACGGCAGCCGATCGGCCAGTTCCACTGCGCCGCGAATGGCGTTGTGGTCGGTGATGCACAGCACGTCGATGCCGCACTCAGCCACCGCCTGAACGAGTTCGTCGGGCGTCGTGGTGCTGTCGCCGCTCCACATCGTGTGGCTGTGAAGGTCGACACGCACCCACCCGCTCGGCAACGATGCCCCGAGATGCGGGTGCCGTTCGATGGCCGCGGGCGCCGGCGCTGCCACGTGGGCTCAGGCCCCCGACACGGTGATGTCGCGGATCACGAGGCTCACGCCCGCCGCCGACATCGGCAACCAGTCGACGTCGTTGCCGACCTCCACCACGTCGAGCAGCATGCGCTGCAGCGTGGAGGCGATGGTGAATTCGCGGATGGGCGCACCCACCTGACCGTTGGTGATGGTGAGGCCCGAGGCGCCCACGGAGAAGTCGCCGCTGATGGGGTTCACACCACTGTGCAGACCCTGCACCATCTGCACCAGCACGCCGTCGTCGATGTCGGCAATGAGCGCCGACTGGTCACGCGTGCCGGGCTGCAGTTGCAGCGCGAGGCAACCCACGCCGGGCGTGCTCTTGAAGCCGCCACGAACCGCGTTGCCGGTGCTGCGCGCGCCCACGCGGCGGGCGCTGTAACTGTTGTGGACGAAACCCTGCAGCACGCCACCCGAGATGAGCTCGTTGCGGCGGGCGGCAAGACCCTCACCGTCGAGTTCGGTGGCGCTGTACGCAAGCGGGTTGGTGGGGTCGTCGACCAGCGTGAACAGCGGGCTCGCCACCTGCTCACCCACACGGTCCTTGAACATGCTGCGACCCTTGGCAACGGCCTCGCCATTGAGCGTGCTCGACACCACGCCCAGCAACGACGCAGTGACGTACGGGTCGAGCACCACGGTGAGTCGGCGGCTCTGGGGCTTGGTGGCACCCAGCAGGCGGGTCGCGCGGTCGGCTGCTTCTCCCGCCGCCTTGGCGAGGTCGAACTCGTGAGGCGAGCGGCCCACGCTGAACCCGAACCCGGTCTGGGTTTCGTCACCGTCGTCGGCGAGCGTGCTCACCACCACGTAGCAACCGTTCTCGCGACCGGCCTGACGCACACCGGTGGTGCTGGCCACGGCGCTCTCCACGGCGACGTCGGAGTAGTTCGCGTCATCGACCCGAATGCGCGGGTCGACCGCCAGGGTGAGCCGCTCGAGTTCCTTCGCGAGGGTGATCTTGTCGTCGGTGCGATAGGCGGCGAGCGCCTCGCTCCAGAGCTCCTGCGGCACCATCGGCACGCCATCGGGCTCGGCCAGACCGGCCCACTCGTCACGCGTGCCGAACTCGACGTTGTCGCGCGCCTCGGCCAACACGTCGGCCACGGCAGCAGCATCGAGCGTGCCGGCGTAGGCGAAGCCGGTTCGGCCGTCACGGATGACCCGAATACCGATGCCCTCGCTCTGCGCGCTCACGAAGTGTTCGACGTTGCCCTCGTAGACACGGATGTCGGTCTCGGTGCCGCGCGCCACGAAGGCCTCGACCTGTTCGCCGGGCTTGGCCTGGGCGACGACGCGATCGGCGAGTGCCTGCAGGTCGGCGCTCATGCCGCGGTGCCGCCGATGGTGAGGCTCTTCACCCGCAGCGTCGGCTGGCCGTCACCCACCGGCACACCCTGACCGTCCTTGCCGCACGTTCCCGGGTTGCCCATGG
>CAZQPJ010000060.1:0-10724 GCA_964595105.1 uncultured Bifidobacterium sp. | reverse complement strand
GTCCGGTGGCGATGAACTCGTGGGTGTGCACGTGCACGCCCGGCGTGATGCGGGCGAGCACCCCTGGTGCCGGCAAGCCCTCCCGGTGCAAGGCGTCGAGCCGATCGAGTTCGTCGAAACTGTCGACCACGATCTGCCGCACCCCGTGCTCGATCGCCATCCGCAGTTCCGCAAGGCTCTTGTTGTTGCCATGGAGGGTCAATGCGTCGGCGGGCACCCCGGCGTGCAGCGCGGTGAACATCTCGCCGCCGCTGGCCACATCGAGGCCCATCCCCTCCTCGTGGGCGAGGCGCGCCATCGCACCGCACATGAACGCCTTCGTGGCGTAGAAGGCGCGACCACGTCCGAAGGTGGCGACGGCTTCGCGGCATCTCGCTCGCAGGTGTTCCTCGTCGTAGATGAACACGGGTGTTCCGTATGCAGTGGCAATGTCGGCGACAGAGCATCCGCCAACGGCCAACGACCCATCGGCCAGCACCTCGGCCGTGGCCGGCAGCAGCGACATCGGCACCGGGTTCATGTCACATGCGTTCCGGGCTGTCGATACCCAGCAACTCGAGCCCCTGCTGGAGGGTGCGGGCCGTGAGGTCGCAGAGGGCGAGGCGACTGGCGCGGGTGCTCTCGAACCCCTCCTTCAGAACGGGGCAGGCCTCGTAGAACGCCGTGAACGCCTGAGCCAGCTCGAAGAGATAGGTGCACAGTCGATGGGGGCTGAACTTGTCGAGGGCGTCGTGCACTGCGCTGTCGAACTGCAGCAGTTGGAGCGCGAGCGCCAGTTCCTGCGGCTCCGCCAACATCGGCACCACTTCGCGGGCGGCGGCGCGGTCGACAGCGGCACGCCGGAAGATGCTGCAGATGCGGGCGTGTGCGTACTGCAGGTAGGGCGCCGTGTTGCCGTCGAACGCGAGCATCCGATCCCAGTCGAACACGTAGTCCTTGATGCGGTCACTGCTGAGCTCGGCGTACTTCAGCGATCCGATGCCGAGCGCATGACCGAGTTCTGCCTGCTCGTCGGCGGAGAGTTCCGGCGAGCGTTCTGCCACCAGGGCGCGGCCGCGCTCGATGGCGCCGTCGACGAGGTCGAGCAGCATCACGGGGTCACCACTGCGACTCTTCAGCATCTTGCGGTCGTCACCCAGCACGCTGCCGAAGTTCACGTGGACCGCGCGAGCCGGTGGTGACAGCACGCCCAGCCGCGCCGCGGCGGCGAACACCATCTGCAGGTGCTGGCTCTGCGGTGTGCCCACGACGTACACCAGCAGCGTGGCGCCGAGCCGCTCGATGCGATCGAGGACGCAGGTGATGTCACTGGTGGCGTAGTTGAAGCCA
Source organism: uncultured Bifidobacterium sp. (assembly GCA_964595105.1). Classification (GTDB taxonomy): domain Bacteria; phylum Actinomycetota; class Acidimicrobiia; order Acidimicrobiales; family Ilumatobacteraceae; genus UBA668. Next base: position 9,395 of record CAZQPJ010000060.1, on the reverse strand, counting down.
CCCGTGCGGGCCTGCACGATGAGGGGCAGCGGGTCGCCGTCTCGATTGGTGAAGCCGGGCAGCCACACCACCTTGGCGCCGTCGCTCTCCTCCAACAGGCCAGCCGCGTCGAGACGCCCGATCACCGTCGGCATGTACGGCTGGTAGAAGCTCTCGCCCACGATGTCGGCACGCCGCAACAGGATGCCGAGCTTGCCGTACACCACGTCGAAGTAGTCGGCCGACTGGTCGACGAGCTTCTGCCAGATGGCGCGGGTGGGCGCGTCGTTGCCCGCCTGCAGGAGCGTGACGCGATGACGTGCGCGCTCCTTGAAGTCGTCGCTGGCGTCGAACTTGGCGCGTGACTGGCGGTAGAAGGCACCGGGGTCCGACAGGTCGAGGTCGGCTTCGAGTCCACCGAGATCGATGACGTGCTCGATGAACATGCCGAACGGAGTGCCCCAGTCGCCGACATGGTTTTCGCGGATCACCGTGTGGCCGACGAACTCGAGGAGGCGCACCAGTGCATCACCGATGACGGTGGACCGCAGGTGACCGACGTGCATCTCCTTCGCCACGTTCGGGGCCGAGTAGTCGACCACCACGGTCTCGCGGGGCGACGTGCGCACACCGAGGCGGTGATCGCCCGCGGCGAGGTGCAGCTGACTGGCGAGGAACTCGGGGCGGAAGGTGAGGTTGATGAAGCCGGGCCCGGCCACCTCGGTGGCGCTGCAGACATCCTCGAGCATGCCGCTGGCCACCACGGCCTCGGCCACGTCACGCGGGCTGCGACCGAGTTGCTTGGCCAGCGCCAATGCCCCGTTCGCCTGGGCGTCCGCCCGATCGCTGGGCCGGACCACCGGGTCGATGGAGTCGGCGGGCAGTCCGGTGGCGGCAGCGAACGCCTCGCGAAGAGTGCGGGCCACGGTGTGGAGCGGATCGGCCATGAGGGCCAAATCGTACCCGTCGGCCGCTAGGGTGACCCGGTCGTTTCGACACTGCCCTCGTAGCTCAGGGGATAGAGCATCGGTTTCCGGAACCGTGTGCGGGAGTTCGAATCTCTCCGAGGGCGCCCTTCACTTCACTGCATCGAGAGCGCCAGGCGCTCGGTCACCTCGGCCACCCGGCGTGCCAGGCGCGCCGACTCGATGCGGGCCGGCGAATCGGCCGCAGCGGTGAGCGCTGCCCTCGCTTCTTCCCGGTTGAGGCGGCGCGCCTCCACCTCGGCGAGTTCGACCTGGGAGTGCGCCCACCACAGCTCGGCCCCCACGGCAGCGGCGCGATCGACGGACCGCAGCAGGGCGGCCTGAGCCGACTCCAGGTCACCGGTGGCGGCATGGGCGAGCCCGAGGAAGTGCGCACCGAAGCCGAACATGATGGTGCCGATGCCGGTCATCAGCGTGCGATCAGTCGCCGAGCGCAAGTGCTCGACGCACCACGCACCGAGCACGGCGTCGCCGCGACGCGCCGCCACCTCGGCACCCAGCGCCAGCAGCACGTCGAAACTGTCGTCGGGCTTCACCTGCGGTGCCAGCTCGGCAAGTCGTTCGGCCGTCTCCAGGTCACCCGCTGCCGCGATGACGGCGTCCCACGAGTTCGGCACCGGTCGGCCGGCCCGTGCCAGCCGGGCCACCGGCATGAGCTCTCCCATGGTGTCGGCCTCGCGGGCGAGCAGGAACCGGTGCGATCGCACAGCAGCATCGGTGACCAACGTGCGGAATCGCCGACCGACCGCCAGTTCGGCTTCGATGCCTCGCTGTGCCGCGGCGAGCTCGCCGCGACCGATGGCATTGGCAGTGAGACACAGCGCCACCCGTACGGTGCCGAACGGCAACATCGAGACGCGCGACGAATGATCGAGCATGGGCAGGATGCCGTCGACTGCGCGGAGGTCGCCCACGGTGTACGCAGCCCTCAACGCGGCCATCGAGGCGAGCACCACGAGCACATGGTCGTCGGCAGCTCGGGCCAAGTCCAACGACCGGGTCGCCGATGCAGTGACCACTTCGTGCGACCGACCCTCGACAGCGTCGACCATCGCCTGCGTGACCGCCAGAAGGGCCTCCGACCGCGGCGTCGCCTGCCGAGCATGGAGGTGGTTCGCCTCGTCCATGAGTTGGCGTGCCGCCGGCGAGCCATCGGCGAACGCCACCGTCACCGCGGCGGCGCACAGCAGGTCGACCGCCTCCGGAGCTCCCGACGGCAGCAGTGGCAACGGCTCGAGCAGCTCCACGAGCGCCGATCCCTTGTCCGGCGACAGTCCGGCACCGAACCCCACCAGCGCCGCACTCGCCAGGAGCGATCCGTCGCGGAGTTCGCGACCGATGGACCGGGCTGCGGCCAGCAACTCGCCAGGGTCTCCTTCTCCCGACAGCATGCTGAGCCGCGCCTGCTCCACTTTCACCCTCGCCGTCGACCTGCGGCTCGAGTGTTTCGCCGCACGATCCGCCGCCTCCGCAAGGAGCGCTCGCGCCTCCGAGTACGCGCCGGCACGCTGAAGGCTCAGCGATGCGCGGACCGATGCCTCGCACAGCTCGTCCTCGTCATTCCGGTCGTCGACATCCGACTGGAGCGCTCGCCGCTCGGACGCCAGGAGCTCCGGGCCCGGCTCGAGCCCGTACTCGGCGAGGGCTGCTCGCGCCTCCTGCACCACCCGCAACGCCTCGGCTCGCCGAGCATCGCTGGTGAGCGCGTCGACCAGCCTGCACCAGCGGCCCTCACGCATGGGCTGCGCAGCGGCATACGCCCTGATGCGCCACAGGTCGGGACCCACGTCCCCGCAACGGATCCGCGCATCGGTCCACACCTCCTCTGCGGCCGCCACCAGGTCATCGGCAGAGCGCGCCGTGGCGAGCGCCCACTCCTCGTCGCGCACCTCTGCGTAGGGCAAGCCCCGCACCATCCCCAGCGCCTCGTCGAGCCCCACCACCGCGGCCGCTGGATCGACCTCGACCAGAGTACGAGCGCGCGTCAGAAGCTGTTCGAACTCGACCAGGTCGACGCGGGCGGTGCTCGCCACGAGGCGGTACCCACCTGCAGCACGCACTACGACATGCTCGCCCACCAGGTCTCGCAGTCTCGACACCGAGTTGCGCAGTGAATAGGCAGCCGTCCGCGGCGCCACCTCGCCCCACAGCCGATCGGCGAGGGTCTGGTCGGAGACGACGCGGTCGAGATTCGCGACCAGCGCTAGGAGCACCGACCGCACGAGGCCGTGCGGCACCGGATGCGACTCGCCGTCGCGCACCACCTTCACGTCACCGAGTACTCGAATCTCGAGCACGATTCTCCTCCCGAGAGGCTCTCCACGCCGCCCGCCTCAAGGTATTCCGTCTGCCCCGTCGCGGCGGACGATGGAATCGACCTCTGTTACAAATCTGTTATACGCCCCACGGCAAGGTGGCAGGCTGATGAGGATGAACCGGGCCTGGCGGCGCCTGCCGCTCCTCCACCACGTTCGCTCGGCGGCACCCGGGTGGTGGAGGCGCGACGTCGTCGCCGGTCTCGTGCTCACCGGACTCCTGGCCCCCGCCGGCATGGCGTACGCCGCGGCCTCCGGCCTGCCACCGGTGAACGGCCTCTACGCCACCATCGTTCCACTGGTGGTGTACGCCCTGGTGGGGCCCTCGCGGATCCTCGTGGTCGGCCCCGACTCGGCGCTCACTCCCTTGGTGGCCGCTGCGGTGATTCCGGTCGTCAGCACCGACCCGTCGAAGGCTGTCGCCATCGCCGCGATGTTGGCCATCCTCGCCGGCATCATCTGCATCACCGCGGGCATCGGCCGCTTCGGGTTCATCGCCGACCTGCTGTCGGCTCCCGTGCGGCATGGCTACCTGCACGGCATCGCCCTCACCATCGTCGTGGCGCAGGCCGCCACCCTGTGCGGCTTCGGGGTGAAGGGCGAGTCGATCCTCGGCCAGACCCGCGACTTCATCGACGGACTCAGTGGCGGTGCCCTCCGCGGGTGGGCCCTCCTCATCGGCCTCGGCTCGCTCGCACTCATCATGGTGGTGCGCCGCCTGCTGCCCGGCGTGCCGGCCACCCTCGTCGCGGTGGTGCTCGGCATCATCGCGACGGTCGTGTGGTCGCTCGAGGAACGGGGTGTGCCGGTGGTCGGCGACCTCGATCGCGGCATCCCGGTGCCAGCGTGGCCGCACCTCGCCCTCGCCGAGGTGCGCAATCTCCTCGGCGCCGCACTCGGCATCGCCTTCGTGGCGTTCGCCGACACGAGTGTGCTCTCCCGCACCATGGCGGCGCGGCGCCAGGAGCGGGTCGACGAGAACCACGAACTCGTGGCACTCGGCCTGGTGAACGTCGCTGCCGGCATGTTCCAGGGGTTTCCCGTCAGTTCGAGCAACTCGCGCACGCCGGTCGCCGAGTCATCGGGCGCCCGCACGCAACTCACCGGTGTCGTCGCCGCACTCGTGATTGCCGTACTGGCAGTTGCCGCGCCAACGGCATTCCGCCACATGCCACGAGCGACGCTCGCTGCAATCGTGATGGCGGCAGCACTGTCGCTCTTCGATTTCTCCGCCATCCGCGACCTTTACATCGCACGCAAGAGCGAGTTCGTGCTGGCCGTGGCCGCAGCACTGTCGGTGGCGATACTCGGTCCCGTCAGTGGCGTGGCCGTGGCCGTCACACTGAGCATCCTCGACTTCCTCCGGCGGGCATGGAAGCCGCACACAGCCGAACTCGCCCGGGTCGACGGGCTGAAGGGCTACCACGACCGAGCGCGCCATCCGGAGGGTCGACTCGTGCCGGGGCTGCTGCTCTACCGCTTCGATGCGCCGCTCTTCTTCGCCAACGCGCGTTACTTCGCCGTCGACCTCGAACGCCGGCTGGCCGAACGCGACGGCATTCGCTGTGTCATCGTCACCGCCGAACCCATCACCGATGTCGATGCCACGGCAGCGGAGATGCTCCGCGACCTCATCGGCGTACTCCACGATCGGGGCATCGAGTTCCGCTTCGCCGAGTTGAAGGGCACCGTGCGCGACCGGGTCGACGCATACCGCGTGTTCCACGACCGGCACCCCGAGAGTTCGGCGCGCACCACGGGCGAAGCGGTGAAGGCGTACCTCCGGGACAGCAGGGTGCCATGGGTCGACTGGGAGGACCGCACCCCTTGACACCACGCTCGCCGCGCAACCCGAGTGTTCGGTAGGGTCTCGCCCGTGAACCGACGTCTGCTGCTGGCTGCCGGCGCCCTCGTGGCTGCCTCGAGCCTCTCCTCCTGCTCCACCTTCACGTCCTCCGACGTGGCGGCTCGCGTCAACGGCAGGGAACTCACGCGAGCCCAACTCGACGTCATCAGCGGTGACGCCACCGCCGGCGACGAGGCCCGTGGCGTCATCGCCGACTGGATCCGGCTCGCGGTGCTGGGCGGCGACCTGACGGGCATCGAGAGCAAGGCCGATCTCGCTGAACGCCGCTCGCAGGCCGTCGTCGACCTCTCCACCCCGTATCTCGCCGACGCCGAGGCCGCCTACACGAAAGGTCTCGACGGCAGTCCGGCACTGTGCCTCGGCGCCATTCCCCTCGACACGGGCGGCGACACGTCGGCGGTCACCGACTTCCTGGCAGGCGGAGGTTCGTGGGCAGATGCCGCCGCACAGTTCTCGGCGAACGCCGACTTCGCGAGCAACGGTGGCCTCGTGCTCGACCAGAACGGCGCCAACTGCGTCGACCCCGGCGTCTTCAAGCCCGAACTCATCGACGCGCTGAAGGCAGCCAAGGCCACGGTGGGCAGTCCGGTGACCATCGACGTCGGCGGCAAGCCTGCGGTGGTGCTGCTTCGTCCGTTCAGCGACCTCACCCCCGACGACCGGGCGACGTTGACGCAGCCCCAGGTGGCCGCCGATCTCAGCAAGCGACTGGCCGCCACCCGCATCTACGTGAACCCGCGCTTCGGCCGGTGGGACGCCACGTCGGTGTCGGTGGTGGCACTGGGCAACTGATGTCGTTGCCCACCGTGGTGGTAGTGGGCCTCGGGCCCGGCGGCGACGAGTACGTCACCGACCACACCCGACGACTGGTGGCTCAACACCCCCATCGATTCCTTCGCACCTCGGTTCACCCCAGCGCGCACCTCGTTCCCGACGCCGTCACGTTCGATCACGTCTACGACACGGCCGACACGTTCGACGACGTGTACACCACCATCGCCGAGGCGATCGTCGCCGCCGCAACCGAGCATGGCCGCGTCCTCTACGCGGTGCCGGGCTCGCCCCTCGTGCTGGAGCGCACGGTGCAGCACCTGCGCTCCGATCCGCGCATCTCGTGCGAGATCCAGCCGGCGATGTCGTTCCTCGATCTCGTCTGGGCACGCCTCGGAATCGACCCCGTCGAGGCCGGCGTCACACTCGTCGACGGCCATACGTTCGCCACCGCCGCCGCCCACAACCCGGGGCCACTTCTGGTGGCGCACACGCACGCCAACTGGGTGCTCAGCGACATCAAACTCGCTGTCGACGGGGCCACCGGCGACGAACCGGTGGTGATTCTGCAACGGCTCGGCACCGACGACGAGCGCATCGTCACCACGACGTGGGCCGAACTCGACCGAACCGTGGACGCCGACCACCTCACGTCGATCTTCGTGCCACACCTCGGAGCACCGGTCGGTGCCGAACTCGTGCGATTCCACGAACTCGCCCGCACGCTCCGCGAGCAGTGCCCGTGGGACCAGGAGCAGACCCACGCATCACTCGTTCGCTATCTGCTGGAGGAGACCTACGAGGTGGTGGACGCCCTCGCGGCGCTCGACCCCGACGACCCCTCCACCGACGACGCACTGGTGGAAGAGCTCGGCGACCTGCTCTACCAGATCGAGTTCCACGCAGCGATCGCAGAGCAGGAGGGTCGGTTCACGATGGCCGACGTGGCGCGCGGAGTGCACGACAAACTCGTGCGCCGCCACCCGCACGTGTTCGGTGACGCGGTGGCCGCCGACGCCGACACCGTGGTGGCCAACTGGGATGCCATCAAACGTGCCGAGAAGGGTCGCACGTCGGTGTTCGACGGCGTACCAACGTCACAGCCGTCGCTGTCCTACGCGTACGCGGTGCAACGCAAGGCCGCGAAGGTGGGATTCGACTGGCCCGATGTCGACGGCGCGTTGCCGAAGATCGCCGAGGAGGCAGCGGAGGTACGCGAGGCGGCTCGGGCGGGTGACGATGAACTCGTGCACGAGGAGGTCGGCGACCTGTTGTTCGCCGTCGTGAACGTGGCCCGACATCTCGGCGTCGAGCCGGAGGTGGCCCTCCGCGCCGCCAGCCAGAAGTTCCGGCGCCGGTTCGAGCACGTCGAGGCGCTGGCCACCGAACGCGGCATTGCACTTCACGACGCCGACCTCGCCACGCTCGATGCTCTCTGGGACCACGTCAAGACGCAGGAGTAGCCGAGGCACGAAGCCGGAGGTGGGCGTCGTCGTGCAGCACCCGGTGCTCGGCGCGACGGTCGACGATGGCGCGCTGCAGGCCACGTGTGGCATCCGCCGCCATCAGCACGGAGACTCCGATGACCACACCGTTCACGAAGTACATCACGGCAGTGCGCGACAGGTTGTCGTGCGTCGACGGGCTTCCGAGGTGGAGCGGTGCGGTGAACACCCGCTGCACCAGGAGCGCCGCTGCGAGCAGCAGGTACCAACGGCCGAATGCGCCACGAGGTGCGCCGACCCGGCCCGCCACCACAGCCATCGCGATGAACGGCACGTAGAGCGCCACTGCCTGCACCACCGCCAGCACCATCGCCGCCGCAGCGCTCTGCATGGTGCCCCGCACGTTGCCGAGCACCAGCGCAACGAGCGGTCCCACCACGCACGCGGCGGCTGCCGCCGCCACATCGCGCATTCCTCGGCGCAGCACCAGCGACGCGTTGTGCGACGCCACCAGCGACCACAGCACCATCGAACAGACGGCGCCCATCACCACCACCCCCTCGAGCACCCGCAGGCGTTCGAGCAACTGGTCGAGGCGGTAGCGGTCGACGAGCGACAGCGCCCCCTGCTCGGTGGTCACCTTCCATGCCTGAGCCACCACGGCCCCGGCCCCGATCTCCACCACCGCGAGCGACCCGAGGAAGGCGAGCATCGCCGCCCTGATCGGCTTCGCCGGTAGTTCCATCCCACGTTCCTGCACCAGCGCGTCTCCCATGCACTGGCTATCGGAGATCAGCGGGCAGCCTTGAGGAACTTCGCGAACTCTTGACCCTCGTCGTGGCTCATGTGGGTTCCGATGGTCGACCGATCGACCCAGTCCATCGCCTGATACATGGTGAGTCCGTACATGCCCTGCACCAGCTGTGCCACCAGGAACCCGATGAGGAGGCCCCTCGACGGCAGATAGCGGTACACGGCGACGAACACCACCGCCACCACCGCCACCATCCACGGCACGCTGATGAGTCGACTGAAGAACTTCGTGGGTGACCCGACCGCCTGCGCCAGGCGGCGGTATTCGGTGAGCGTGGCGAAGTACATCACCACGGCGAAGAGCAGGCACGCCGCACGCAGCCACACGGCCTCGTCGCCGAGCCACTGCTCGGCCCTCCAACCGATGGCGGCCGCCACTCCGACAGCGAGATAGGTGGTCGGCACGTACCACGGCGACACACCCCATCGCGCCCGGTTCCGAGCGTTGAGCGATGCGGCGACGCTCCACCACAGCCACCCCACGAGCATGCAGATGGCACCACCCACCACCGCCACCGTCAGCACGCGTCGGGCGAACTCGTCAGGATGGAAGCGTCCGTCGATGAGGTCGGCGTGCCCGCGCTGGTGCAGCACCAGGAACACCGCCGGGAGCGCGAAACCGACGAAGAAGCCGCTCACACAGATGGCGCGAGGCATCATCGTGCCCAATCGCGTCGAATCGTCCTGACTCGCCATGTCGGGTTCATCGGCCGGTCGGTGCCGTCCCTTGAACGGTTCTCGTGCGGCCGGCATCACGGCCCTTCGCTACCCTCGTGGCCATGTCAGAGATCGTCAGCGTCGTCGGCAGGGAGATCATCGACTCCCGCGGGAACCCCACGGTGGAGGTGGAGGTGACGCTTGCCAGCGGAGCGCTCGGACGAGCCGCCGTGCCCTCAGGCGCGTCCACCGGTGAACACGAGGCCGTCGAACTCCGAGACGGCGGACCCCGCTACCTCGGCAAGGGGGTCAGCCGGGCCGTGTCGCACGTGAACGGCGAGATCGCCGATGCGCTCGATGGCGCCGAAGCGCTCGAGCAGCGACTCATCGACACGGTGCTCAACCAACTCGACGGCACCGACAACAAGGCGAGGCTCGGGGCCAACGCCATCCTCGGCGTGAGCCTCGCGGTCGCGAAGGCCGCCGCGGACGAACTCGACCTCCCTCTGTGGCGCTACCTGGGCGGGCCGAACGCTCACGTACTGCCCGTGCCGATGATGCA
>CAZQPJ010000059.1:0-11056 GCA_964595105.1 uncultured Bifidobacterium sp. | reverse complement strand
GCGGTGTCCATGTCGCAGAAGAGGATCCCCTGCTTCTCGAGGTCTTCACGGTTGCGGTGGAAGACAACTTCGGAGTTGTGCACCACGAAGCCCTCGGCCACGAAGTTGTGGTGGCCCTCGACCTCGATGTCGTAGGTGGTCTCCACACCCACCGCATCGATGCTCTCGATGCGAACGAAACCGAGCATGTCGCTGGTGTGGACACGGAACGAGGTGCCCTTCGCGCTGCGGTTGGTGTGGGCGTACACGCGCCGACCCAGGCGCTCCGCCTTCTTCGGCGACCGAAGCGGTAGCCGATCGAACCGGCCGGACAGGTGGAGGCGGTAGCCGACCACGCGACGCTCGGAGTCGAACGGGTGCTTGCTGCTGAACCGACTCACTGCGCTGACGCCGATACCGCACAGTTGCGCCAGATCACGGAGGTCGTGCAGCAGTGCTTCGTTGCCGCTGGTGATCACCGGGTTCTTCGCGCTCCGGTGCGAGCGCACGGTGCCGTCGGCGTCGACGAAACCGGCCAGGAACGCGAGACGCTGGTCGAGAGGGAGGCCGTGAACCCAGTCGGGAACTCGCTTGGTGAGCGACCGACCCGCCAGGCCGTTGGCGTCGAGGAAGTCGGCCAGACGAGCCGTGCCACGTGCGGTGAGGCGCTGCCGATCGGCCGCGACGGCGAACTCGAGGCCGAACTCACGGCGTGCCACGTCGACGATCTGCTGCACCAACCCCGTGTCGGAGACATCGATGGCGATCTGCACGGTGGTGTAGCCGTCGCTGTGCTTCAGGTAGCCGTCGCCCATCCAGAGACCGAGGAACCACATCAGGTCAGGGTTGGTGACCCCGAGCGACCGATGCACACGGCGGGCGCCGGCGAGGTGCGACCGACCGAAGTCGGGCACGTCGGTGGGAACAGCAACGAGGTCACCCACCAACAACTCTTCCGCTGCCACCCACGTGGTCTGGTACCGGGCCTTCCGCGCTCCCGCTCGGCGCACGTCGCGCAGCACCAGGAACGGGTGGTTGCCACTTGCGCCGATCACACGAGAACCGGCGCGGATCTCGAGAATCTCCTTCTCACCCGACTCACCGCCGCCGAGAACCCGAGCCACCTCGATGCGCTTCGTTGCCTCATCGAGAGCGAACACCTCGTCGCCCACACCGAGTTCCTTGATGGCTCGCATGCCCTTGGTGGTCCACACCTTGGTGGAGCCGCGCAGGCATTCATACTGCGCGGTGACACCGGCGAGGTACTTGCGCTCGGCCTCGGGGATGCCCAGCTTCTCGTACGTGGTCTTCATCTGCTCCGGCAGGTCGTCCCACTCGCTCACCTGATCGGTGGCCGGCTTCAGGTAGTAGAAGATGTCCTGGAAGTCGATGTCGGGCATGTTCACGGCGAACCAGTCGGCCATCGGCTTGCGGTCGAACAGGTTGAGGCTGCGCTGCCGTAACTTCGTCATCCAGCTCGGCTCGCCCTTCCACCAGCTGATCTGGTCGACGACGTCGCGGTTGAGCCCCTTCTCGGGCTTGAACGCATACTCGACGTCGGAGTCGCTCCAGCCGAGGTTGTACTTGCTGAGGTCGAGGTCGAACGAGGTCATCGCCGCTTCCGTTCCGGGCACTGGGACACAGGTGCAATTTGCACTACCGGCATAGTAACAATTGCCGGGTTCGATACCCACCCGTGCTCTCAGGCGGCGCTGGGATCTCCCACCCACGTCTCGCTGAGCGCGTCGAGCGCGGCCACCACCGGCACCAACCCGCGGCCCTTCGAGGTGAGGTGATACTCGAACCGAGCCGGCCGGTCTTGGTACTGGACCCGTTCGATGACACCCTCCTCGGTGAGCCGTCGCAGACGCGCTGCCAGCACGTTGCGGGCCAGACCGAGGTCGACCGCCATCGACTCGTACCGGGTCCGGCCGTGCACCAGTTCGCGAACGATCAGCAACACCCAGCGGTCACCCGCCAGGTCGAAGGTGCGCACCACTGCCGCTGCCGGCCGCACCACTCCGCATTCCTTCATGTGGTCAGGAAAGCGCGGAGCGTGACCGACCCGTAGGGACCTAGGTCCGTTTTCCAACACTGTTTACGCAGCGTTGACGGCGCCCATCTCGATGAAGATGCACTCGCCCGGGCACGCGAGTGCAGCGTCGATGACCGACTGCTCGAGGCGAGGGTCGACCGACGCCAGGCTTCCCGACCCGCCCGGGTCGTTCAGCACCACACCGTCCTCGGCGACGTAGGCGATGCCGTCCTCCAGCAACGTGAACACGTCGTGGCAGTGATCGACGCACAGGCCGTCGCCCGTGCAGAGGTCTTGGTCGATCCACACCCGCATGCAGCCGAAGGTACCCGCGCCCCGGCGCGAGTGCCACACCGGCCCCGCTACGGTGCTGCACGTGGGCGAACCAATCGCGAAGCAAGTGCATCACGTCTGGCATCGACCGTTCGGCGAGGTGGTCGACCCGTGGGCCTGGCTGCGCCACCGCGACGACCCCGACACCATCACCTATCTCGAGGCCGAGAACCGTTGGTCGGACGCATGGTTCGAAGGACACGCCGATCTGATCGACACGCTCTTCGGCGAGATCAAGTCGCGCGTTCAGGAGACCGACCAGTCACCTCCCGTCCGCAAGGACGACTGGTGGTATGTCACCCGCACCGTCGAGGGTTCGAGTTACGCCATTCACTGCCGTGGTCGCTCGGCCGACACCGCCACCGAACAGGTGCTCCTCGACGAGAACGTCGAGGCCGCCGGGCACGACTACTTCGCCATCAGCGCGTTCGACGTGAACCCTCAGCACACGATGCTCGCCTGGAGCAGCGACATCGACGGCAGCGAGGAGTACACCCTCCGCATCCGCGACCTCACGACCGGCGTCGACCTCCCCGACTGCATCGAAGGCACCACCTTCGCCGGCACGGCGTGGTCGGCCGATGGCCAGTTCCTCTTCTACGTCACCGCCGACGACCAGGAGCGTCCGTTCTGCGTATGGCGTCACCGACTCGGCACCGATCAGGACGACGACGTGAAGGTGTTCGAGGAGCCCGACGCACGCTTCTACGTGTACGTCGAGGCGAGCCGCAGCGGCGACTGGATCGTCATCGACGCCGCCAGCAAGCCCAGCACCGAGGTTCGCATCATCTCCACCCATCGCCCCGAGGACGAACCCGTTCTGGTGAGGCCGCGCGAACCCGACCACGAATACTCGATCGAGCACTGGGGGGATCGCTGGGTGGTGCTGAGCAACCTCGAGGCCACCGACTTCCGGTTGTTCACCGCACCCCTCGACGCACCCGACGAGTGGACCGAGCTGGTGCCGCACGAACCCGGCCGGCGCATCATCGCCGTCGATGCCTTCGCCGACCACCTGGTGCTGCAGGAGTGGGCAGACGCCCAGCCTCGCCTCCGGGTGATGTTCCGCGACGGGACCGAACGAGTACTGGACGTGCTCGACGAACCGCACGACGTGGAACTCGACGCCAACCCCGAATGGCGCACCACCACGGTGCGGTACGCCGCGCAGTCATTGGTGTCGCCGGGTGCCGTGTGGCAGGAAGACCTCCTCAGCGGCGAGCGGACGCTGCTGAAGGAAGTGCCGGTGCCGGGCGTCGACCTCGGCGCGTACGAGTCGCAACGGCTGTGGGCCACCGCCGACGACGGCACGAAGGTGCCCGTCGACATCGCCTACCGACGCGGCACGACGCCCGACGGCGCCGCCCCGTTGGCGGTCTACGGATACGGCAGCTACGAGTCATCCGTGCCGCCGTGGTTCAGCGTGGCGCGCCTGTCGTTGCTCGACCGCGGTGTGGTGTGGGCTCTGGTGCACCCACGCGGCGGCGGAGAACTCGGGCGGCAGTGGTATCTGCAGGGCCGACTCGAACACAAGCGCAACACCTTCACCGACACCATCGCCAGCATCGAACACCTCGTGCGCGAAGGATGGGGCAACCCCGGGAAGGTGTCGCTGCGCGGCGGCAGCGCCGGCGGGCTCCTGGTCGGTGCCTGCATCACCATGCGCCCCGAACTGGTGCGGGCCGCGGTGGCCGAGGTTCCGTTCGTCGACGTGGTGAACAGCATGAGCGACCCCACGTTGCCGCTCACCATCACCGAGTGGGAGGAATGGGGCGACCCGCGCGCCGAGCCGATGGCGTCGTACATGCAGTCGTACTCGCCCTACGACAACACCACAGCCCATCCCTACCCCGCCATCTACATCACGGCCGGGCTCAACGACCCACGCGTCGTCTACCACGAACCGGCGAAATGGATCGCCCGTCTCCGCAATGTCCGCACCAACGACGCCACGCTGATCATGCGGTGCGAGATGGGCGCCGGGCACGGCGGCCCCAGCGGCCGATACGAAGCGTGGCGCGACGAGGCGCGCACACTTGCATTCATCCTCGTCGAGACGGCCTGAGCCTCAGAGCAGTGCAGCCAGCAACGCCACGGCGATGAAGACGCCGTTGCGAACGAGATGACCCACACCGATCGGCTTCGTGCTGAGCGACCCGAAGCATGCGCACGGCGGGCGTTGCCCCTGCGCGAGTCGCGCCGCCAGCAGCGCGGTGAAGGCGACGAGCAGCGCAACGGCCACCCACCCCATCGCTGCCCGCCGCCATTGCGCCAACAGCAACGCGCCCACGGCCAACTCGACCATCGGAACGGGTGTGGCCAACCAGCTCGGTAAGCCGAGCCCCGCGAGGCTTGCCTTCCACGGCACCGGCGACGCCACCTTCGACACGCCCGACACCAGGAGCACCGCAGCCGTCACCACGGCGGCGACCAGGGCGATGGAGTGCGACGTCATGTTCACCGGCCCCGGTCAGTCGAGGTCGAGCACGAGACCTTCGTGCGCGGCCACCACTCGCACGCCGCCGGTTGCCCCGAACCGCTCCACGGTGCGGTCGAGGGCATCGTCGCTGCGCAACGGGTCGTGGTGGAAGAGAGCCAACGTGCCGACGTCGAGTTGCCCGGCGAGCCACACGGCGTACTCCACGGTGGAGTGGCCCCACTGGTGCTTCGTCGTGAACTCGGCAGGGGTGTACTGCGCATCGTGGATGAGCACGTCGACGCCCTGTACGAGGTCGCGGACGCCGGACGTGAACGAGAAGTCGGAGTCGTGAGGCTGCTGGTGGTCGCTGAGGTATGCCACCGAACGGCCTCCGTGCTCGACCCTGTATCCGAGGGTCGGCCCGAGGTGCGGCACCAACCGCGACCGAACGGCGACGTCACCGACGTGGAAGTCGGCATCGGTGAGGTCGTGATAGTCGATGGTGCCCGGCAACTGATCGAGCGACACCGGGAACTGCGGCGAACGGATCATGTCGGCGAACGCGGCACCGAGGGTGCGGCCATCGTCCTGCTGCGGCGCATAGACGTCGAGTCGTGCGCCGGGACACATCAGCGGCGGGAAGAAGGGAAGACCCTGCACGTGGTCCCAGTGGAGGTGCGACAGCAGGCAGGTGCCGCGGAAGGAGCCGTCGACAGGGTGCTGCAGGCCGAGGTAGCGCGCTCCGGTGCCGAGGTCGAAGAACAGCGGGGCAGCACCCGGTACGGCGACACCGACGCACGACGTGTTGCCACCGTAACGACGAGTGTCGTCACCATGGCACGGCGTCGAGCCGCGCACGCCGTAGAACGTGACCTTCATCCCTCGCCATCCCCTCGGCGGGGAAACTTATGCCCCCACCTCGGCGGGGGCAATGGTCGGCTGCGTGACGCCCGTCATACGACGACTACGTTGCACCCATGAGCGGTCTCGAGCAGCACACGGTCGCGGCCAACGGCGTCGACTTCACCTACCTTGCGATGGGCGACGGTCCGCTGGCGCTGTGCCTCCACGGTTTCCCCGACACGGCCCACGGGTGGCGCCACATGCTGCCCGCGTTGGCCGCTGCCGGTTACCGAGCCGTCGCACCGTTCCAGCGCGGCTACGCACCCACATCGGTACCCGCGTCCGGGTTCTTCCAGTCGGGTGTCCTCGGCGTCGACGCGAACGCGTTGCACGAGGCGCTCGGCGGTGGATCGGACGCCGTCATCATCGGTCACGACTGGGGAGCGTCGGGCACCCACGCCGCTGCGTCGCTGGAGCCCCATCGGTGGCGGAAGGTGGTCACCATGGCGGTACCCCCCGGCCCGGCCATCGCCATGGCATTCCTCGGCAACTTCGATCAGCTGAAGCGCAGTTGGTACATGTTCTTCTTCCAGCACCCGCTGTCCGACCTCGTGGTGCCCGCGAACGACCTTGCGTTCATCGACCGCATCTGGGCCGACTGGTCGCCGGGGTACGACGGTGCCACCGATGTGGCCCACGTGAAGGACGCTCTCCGCGCCCCTGCCAACCTCGCTGCCGCCATCGGCTACTACCGGGCCACGTTGGGCGACGGAGCGAAGGATCCAGCGCTCGACGCAGCGCAGGCCGCCACGCAGCAGTTCCCGAGCCAGCCGACGCTCTACCTGCACGGCCGCAACGACGGCTGCATCGGCATCGAAGTGGCCGAGTTGGCCGCCAGCATGGCCCCGCCCCACGTGTCGTTCCGCACGGTCGACAACGCCGGCCACTTCCTCCAACTCGAGCAGCCCGACGTGGTGAACTCGATGGTGGTGGAGTTCCTGGCATGACCCGCGCGAACGCGCCGGCGCTGCCCGAGGGGCTGGTGGTGTTCGTGAAGCGCGAGTGCGAGACGTGCCGCATGGTCGGCGGCCTCCTCGCCACGCTCGACGTCACCGTCTACACGCAGGACGACCCCACCTTCCCGACGGGCGTGGAGGCAGTGCACGACGCTGACCTCTCGATGAGCTGGCACCACGACATCGAGACCGTGCCCACGCTGCTGCGAGTGGTCGATGGCGCCGAGGTCGACCGTACGGTCGGCTGGTCACGCGCCGACTGGCGGCGCATCACCGGCGACGACTCACTGGGTGCCGATCTTCCCCCGATGCGACCCGGGTGCGGCTCGATGTCGGTCGACCCGGATGCGGTCGACGCGCTCGACGCGAAGTTCGGCGGACGCATGCTGGTGTCGCGCCGCATCGAACTCGCCCACCTCGACGACGAGTTCGAGGCCATGTTCGACCGGGGATACACCGACGGTCTCCCCGTGGTGCCGCCCACCGAGGAACGCGTGATGCGGATGCTGAAGGGAACGCACCGCGACCCGTCCGAAGTGGTGGCCGTGGTGCCGCCCGATCTGGTGCCCGTCACGGTCGAGAAGGTGGCCGTCAACGCCGTGATGGCCGGCTGCAAGCCCGAGTACCTGCCATGGGTGCTGGCATCGGTGGAAGCCGTCTGCACCGACGAGTTCAACATCCACGGCGTGCTCGCCACCACCATGCCGGTGGGTCCGGTCATCATCTGCAACGGCCCCGGCACCCGTGCCATCGGCATGAACGGCGGGGGCAACGCCCTCGGTCAGGGCAACCGCGCCAACCTCACCATCGGACGCGCCGTGCAACTGGTGGTGCGCAACGTGGGCGGCGGACGGCCCGGTGAGGTCGACCGGGCCACCCATGGCAACCCGGGGAAGATCTCGTTCTGCTTCGCCGAGCTCGAGCACGGTTCGCCCATCACGTCGCTCGCCGTCAGCCGCGGGTTCGACCCCACCGACGACACCGTCACCGTGTTCGCCGGCGAAGGGCCGCGCTGCATCGTCGACCAGAAGGCCCGGTCGGCTGAGGCCCTCGCCAACACGCTCGCCGCGTGCCTGCGCACGTTGCACAACCCGAAGCTCGTGCTCGCGTTCGATGCCGTGCTCATCATCGGGCCGGAGCACGCCCGTGTGTTCGCCGACGATGGATGGGACCGGGAACGCATCCTCTCGGAGCTCCATGCCCGGCTGGTGTTGCCCGGCAGCGAGTTGGTGTACGGCGCCGGCGGGATCGCCGAGGGCGTTCCGGAGCACCTCCGCGACGCCACCCTGCCGAAGTTCCGACCCGACGGCATCCTGCTGGTGCACGCCGGTGGCGGTGCAGGTCTGTTCTCTGCGATGATCGGCGGGTGGGCCAACGGCTCCACCGGGTCGCAACCCGTCACCCGCCGAGTCGTGGGAAGGACACCGAGATGAGCCGCACCGTGCTCGACCCAACCGGAGAACAGAAGGCCGCTCACCGCGAGCGCCTCGCTCGGCCGGCGTCGCTCGATGGCCAGGTGGTGGGTCTCCTCGACATCAGCAAGCCACGCGGCGATGTGTTCCTCGACCGACTCGAACAGCTGCTCACCGGAGGCGGCGCCCAGGTGAAGCGGTTCCGCAAGCCGACGTTCACCAAGCCCGCGCCGGTCGACCTCCGCCACGAGATCGCCACGCAGTGCACACTCGTCATCGAGGCCCTCGCCGATTGAGGCAGCTGCACGTCGTGCAGTGTGCACGACATCGTTGATCTCGAGCGCCGGGGTGTTCCCGGCGTGTTCATCGCGTCGATGGAATTCGTCGAGGCCGCAGTGGCGCAGTCGAGCGCGCTCGGCTTCCCCGACGTGGCCCGCGTGTTCACGCCGCATCCCATCCAGGACCGAACCGACGACGAGATGCGTTCGTATGCCGAGGCCGCCTACGCTGCGGTGGTCGCGGCCATCACCACCTGACCCGCGGCTCCGTCGTCCATGACACTCCGCCGGCCCTCGCTCCTTGCGCACGCCCTGTTGTTGGCTGTCGCCGTGGCGCCGATGGTGCAGGCCGATGCCGGCCGCGTCGCCGCCGATGGCTGCACCGTTGGTGTGGTGCTGAAGCCGTACGCCACCGGAGCCGCGGTCTCCTGCCTCGAACAGCGGCTCGTCGACCTCGGCTACGCCGTCGGCGGGCCCGACACCTACTACGACGCCGTCACCCTGAAGGCGGTGAAGGCCTACCAGACCACGCGCGGCCTCTACAGCGACGGCATCGTGACGTCGATCGTGGCTCGCCAACTGGGGCTGCGCGGCACGCTGCCGAGCGGCCCCGACGTGTCGCGTGTGACCGTCATCGGTGACTCCACCTCGGCCGCCATGCGCTGGTACGACGAGGCCAACAACGTCACCACGGCCTACGACGTGATGGGCGCTCACCACGACCTCGTCTGGTCGATCGAGAGCTGTCGCCGACTGGTGACGGCGAGTTGCCGCGGCCGGGTCGACCCGGGCACCGGCCTGCAGTGGGCGCCGGTGAGCGTGCTGCCAATGATGCAGGGAAGTCTCCGAGGGCGATTGGGCCAGGCGCTCGTGATCATGGCCGGCTACGACGACTGGACGATCACCTCCGCCATCGATGCGATCGTGAACGAGGCTCGTCTTCAGGGCGTCACCCGGGTGTTCTGGCTGAACTACCGGATCGGGCCCGGTGCCTACTCGTACAAGAAGTACTACGTGCAGCACAACGCCGACCTCGAGGCAGCCAGGGCGAGGCAACCGAACCTCGTGGTGCTCGACTGGAACGGGTACGTCAGCAGTCGGCCGGCCAGCACGCAGACCTCCTGGTTCGCCAGTGATGGCATCCATCTCACTCGTGTGGGTGCTGCCGCACTTGCCTCCTTCATCGACGCCGCTGTCGATGCCAGCGACGTGGCTGCGTGCCTTCCTGCGTCGACCTCCACCGGGGTGGTCGATCCCGCCAGTGGCGATCCAGCCGAACTCGCGGTCGCGCCCTCCGGGTTCGCCAGTGTCGTGCCTCGACGGGCGCTCGACACACGACAGGGTTCCACCGGACGTGTTGGCGCCGGCCGCACCGTGACACTCGACCTCGACACCCTCGCACCCGGTGCGGTCCCCGCCGGAGCCACCAGCGTGGCGCTGCAGGTGACGGCCGTTTCCCCCTGCGCAAGTGGCTTCCTCACCGTGTTCGCCTGCGGTCTCCGGCCGTCCACGTCGAACGTCAACTACGTCAGTGGCCGCACCACCACCGGACTCGCTCTCAGCCTGCTCTCGGGTCGCTCCGTGTGCATCCACTCGTCGGCGGCCACGCACCTCACCGTCGACGTGGTGGGAGCAGTCGCGGCCTCCGGAGACCTGTTCCACCCGAACCCCGGCGGGCCCGCGAGGTGGGTCGACACCCGCGGACAACCGGCGGTCACCGACGTCAGCGGCCTCATGACGGACGGCGCTTCGATCACGGTGCCGATCGCCGGACGGGGTGATGTACCGGCCGATGCCGCGGCGGTCTGGCTGAACGTCACCGCGGTGTCTCGATCGGGCCCCGTGCAGCTGGCGGTGACGCCTGGCGCATGCCTGCCAGCGCCGACGGGTGGCTCCACCACATCCGTCAGCGCGCACACCGGCCGGGCCGCGGCCAGCGCCGTGCTGGTGCCCTTGGTCGACGGCGCCGTGTGCGTGCGTGCCACCGGTGGCGCCGTTCACGCGGTGATCGATCTGTCCGGCTGGTTCGGCGGACCGGCGGCCGGCGGCCTCGTCTACCGCGCCATCACACCCAGTCGGGTTGTCGACACCCGGCCCGCGTCGATCGTCACCGCAGGGGGCGTCGTGAGCGTGACCGCATCGACCGTCACGGTGATGAACATCGCCGCAGTGGCCAGTGCCGGCTTCGGGTTCACGAGCGCCAAGCCGTGCGGTGTCACCGCAGTCAGTTCCTTCCTCAACACGGTGCCGGGCGAGACCGTGTCGAATCTGGGTGCCGTCGGCCCCGGCACCGACGACGCGGTGTGCATCTCACCGTCGGTCGTCTCGCATCTCGTTGTCGACGCGACCGGTCGGTTCGAAGTCCCTGTCTGACACCGCTCAGGGCAGTCGGAGGCGACCCGACTCGGCGACCAGCAGGCCGTCGGCGACGAGCGAGGCGACCAGTCGCTCGGCCCGTTCCCGAGGAACCCCCATCACCGTCGCTGCATCACCGCCGCGCACGGCCCCGGTTGCGGCAGCACGCAACAGACGACCACGCGCCTGACGGTCGCTCCCTTCGAACGGGGCCTGTGCTCGGCTGACACCGGCGGATCCAACGGCAGGGTCGGGTCCGATGCCCTTCCAGGTGCAGCGGCGTCGCAGCGGGCACTCGGCGCACGCAGGCTGCGGCCGGCACACCAGCGACCCGAGTTCCATCAGGCACTGGTTCCACGCCCACGCCTCGCCCGACGGCAACCCTG
>CAZQPJ010000058.1:0-11149 GCA_964595105.1 uncultured Bifidobacterium sp. | reverse complement strand
CGATGGCGCGGTAGCGCTCGACGTCGATGTTCTTCACGTAGTCGAGCATGCGGCGGCGACGGCCGACCAGCTTCAGAAGACCACGACGGCTGTGGTGGTCCTTCTTGTGGGTCTTGAAGTGCTCGGTGAGGTGGTTGATGCGAGCGGTGAGCAGCGCGATCTGCACCTCGGGCGAGCCGGTGTCGGTGTCGCTCAGCTTGTGAGCGTCGATGGTTTCCGACTTCGGAGCCAGTGCCATGGTGTGCCTTCTCTTTCGATTCGATCGATACGGTTCGATGAGGGTCGCTGCCGACTGGAGCCGACAGCATCGCGACGGAGGTGAGGCCCCGACGGACGCGACGACTCTATCGGCCTCTCCTACACTTCCCACGATGAGCCGGATCGTGGTGCGCGACCTCGCCAAGCGTTTCGGCGACCTCGCCGTGCTGGCACCGCTCCACCTCGACGTGGCCGATGGCGAGTTCGTCAGCATCATCGGCCCTTCCGGCTGCGGCAAGACCACGCTCGTGCGCATCGTGGCCGGCCTCGAGCATGCATCGGCCGGCGAGGTGACGGTCGACGGTGGCACACCCGCCAGCGCCCGCGCTGCCAAGCGGGTGGCGATGGTGCCCCAGCAGCCGGGCCTGCTGCCGTGGCGCACCGTTCGGCAGAACGCACGCCTCCTGCTCGACGTCAACCGCACGGCGAACCCGGCACGACACGACGACACCGACACACTCCTTGCCGAGGTGGGCCTTGGCGGGTTCCTCGACGCACTCCCCCACGAACTGTCGGGCGGCATGCAGCAGCGCGTCGCCCTCGTGAGGGCGCTGGCACTGGGCGCGCCGCTGATGGTGATGGACGAGCCCTTCGCCGCCCTCGACGAGATCACACGCGCCGAGATGCGCTCGCTGCTGACCCGCATGGTGGAGGCGCGCAGCGCCACCGTGCTGTTCGTCACCCACAGCATCAGCGAGGCGGTGGCCCTCAGCGACAGGGTGGTGGTGTGCAGCCCGCGGCCCGCCTCGGTGGTGGCCGACATCACCATCGACCTTCCCCGGCCACGCCCCGCCGACATCGACGACATGCCACGGTTCGTCGAACTCTGTGCCGAGGTGCGCCATGCGCTGCACAGGGGAGCCCGCCCATGAGTCGACGCGCCGCCGCCATTTTGGTGGGTCTCGCCGGGTTCCTCGGGCTCTGGGAGCTGTTCGTTCGGGCCGCACACGTGCGGCCGTTCGTGCTGCGCGCTCCCTCCAGCGCGCTCGCCCATCTGTGGCGATTCCGCAACGCGTACGGCAGCGCCACGTGGGTGACGGTGCAACACGCCGTGCTTGGTCTTGCCATCGCGCTGGTGGTGGGGCTCTTCCTGGGTGCAGCGCTGGCCAGTAGTCGCTTCGCCGAGCACGCGTCGCAGCCCGTGCTCGTGCTGGTGCAGGTGACACCGTGGTTCGCCTACGTCGGCTCGGTGGTGCTGTGGCTCGGGTCGGGCACTCCGCCGGCGCTGTTCATGGTGGCGCTCGTGTGCCTGCCCGCGTTCGCCTTCGCCACGGTCGACGGAATGCGGAGTGCCGACGAGGCGGCGACGGAACTGTTCCGCTCCGTGAACGCCTCGCGGTGGGAGACGCTGTGGCGCCTGCGGCTGCCATCGGCTGCGCCCACGCTGTTCACCACGGCGAGGTTCAACTGGGGTCTGGCGTTGGCGGCGTCGTACTACGTGGAGGGCGCCAACTTCTCGAGCCAGGGCCTCGGTGCCGTCGGCCGGGCGGCCGCCGCACAGAACGAGTCGGATGCATTGTGGGCAGCGGTGTTCGCCACCGCGGCGCTCGGGCTCCTCGGACTGCTGGGGCTGTCGCTGCTGCAACGGCTGGTGTTGCGGTGGCACATCTCGCAACGTCCGCGGGTTCACTGACCCGATACGGTGCCGTGTCGATATGGAACCGATGCCCGTTCCCGACCTGAGCCACCTCCGTGCCCGCATCGATCAACTCGATGCGGCACTCGTGGCCATCGTGGCCGAGCGCCTCGCAGTGTGCCGCGAGGTGGCCGAGGTGAAGCAACGGGTCGACGCACCCGTCATCCAGCCGGCACGAGTTCGCGACGTGGTGACGTCGCGTCGGCAGTTGGCCATCGAGGCCGGCGTCGACCCCGACTTCGTCGAACAGCTCTTCCGCGTGCTCCTCACCGAGACCCACCGCATCGAGGTTGCCGGCCACCGACCCGACCCAGCGCCCGAGAAGGCGGCCGAGGGCAACGGTTCACCGGGCCTCGACACGGTGGCCAGCCGCGTCGACCACGTTGTTGTTGCCGTGCCGGATCTCACCGAGGCCATCACGTCGCTGCGCGAACGGTTCGGCTTCCACGAGGTCGCCCTCGCCGAACCGCACCGCGGCATGGCGGGCGTGGCGGTGGGTGGCGTCACCTTCGTGCTGGTGGCTCCCGACGCATCGCCTGCAGTGGCGCGCTACGTGGCGCAGCGCGGCGGCGGCGTGCAGCACGTGGCACTCGAGGTGTTGAACGCCGGCTACGCACGGGCCTGCCTCGCCGACTCGGGGGCCCCATTGCTGACCGATGTGGTGGTCGACGCCGATGGCCACGAGCAGTTCTTCGCGGCCACCGACGACGCCACCGGCGTGCAGCTCGGCTTCATCTCGCGCACCGGGCATCGCGTGGGCGTGAGCGCCGCCAACGTGCTCGCCCTCTTCGATGCGATCGACCCTGCTCGGTAGGCTCGCCGCATGAGGTTCTCCCGAGTCCTTGGCGTCACCGGCGTGGCCGCCCTCCTGTTGGCGGCCTGTGGCAACAGCACTGGTTCAGCACCCGACACCACCGCTGCCGCCGCATCCAGCACGTCGGCACCCATCGGCGCGGTCGAGGCCGGGAAGCCGTTCCCCGCCGACCGTTGCGCCGCCAACAGGGCCGCCGGCCCCATCACCTACCTGTCGAGTTTCGACTTCGCCGCATCGGCATCGATCGTCGACGTGGTGGTGGCCAAGGCCAAGGGCTACTACGACGCGATGTGCCTCGATGTCACGCTGAAGTCGAGCTTCTCGGTCGACAACTATCCGCAGGTGGCGGCCAACGAGGCCCAGTTCTCCTCCGGCGGATCGTTCAGTGAGATGGCCGACTTCGCCGACGCCAACGACGCCGGTTTCGTCGCTCTGGCCGTGGAGGGACGCACCGGCATCGACGCCCTCATCACCAAGGACGGCGCCGTGGCCAGCCTCGCCGACGTGAAGGGCACGAAACTCGGCGTGAAGGGTGCCATCACCCCGTCGGTGAAGGCCATGCTGGCAGCGCAGGGTCTGGTGGAGGGCACCGACTACCAGACGGTGTTGCTCGACGGGTTCGACCCGAAGGTGCACATCGCCGTGCCCGACATCGTCGGCTTCCCCGGCTACAAGAGCAACGAACCCCTCCAACTCGAAGCCGCGGGTATCGCCTTCAAGGTGTTCGATCCCAGCGACTTCGACATTCCCGGCAGCTTCGGCGTGCTCTACACCAACCGCACCTTCCTCGATCAGTACCCCACAGCCGCCACCGACTTCATGCGTGCAACGATGAAGGGCCTCGCCGACGCCGTGGCCGACCCCGAAGCCGCTGCGAAGGCATCCGTCGATGCCATCAATGCGAACGGCAACGCGATGTACCTCACCCCAGAGGGAGAGACCGCACGCTGGAAAGTCGAGTCGAAACTCGTCGCCGATTCCGCCGCACCCGGGGCGCCGCTGGGCCTGCCACTGGCCGATCTGTTGAAGGCAGAGATCGACACCTACCAGAAGATCGGTGTGTTCACCGATGGCACGCCGGTGGTCGACGACCTCATCGACACCTCGGTGCTGGAGCGCATCTACGACGACAGCGGCGCGGTGGTGTGGCCCGGCTGATGCCGCGCGGAGGCAGCCGATGCCTGGTCAGCCCAGCAGCATCGTGCGAGCGTGGTCGATGTCGTTCTTCAACTGGCCGATCAGGGAATCGATGCCGTCGAACTTGCGCTCGCTGCGCAGGAAGTGCGTGAACTGCACATGGGCGTGCTCGCCGTAGAGGTCGCCACTGAAGTCGAGCAGGTGCGCCTCGAGCAGCGAATGGTCGGCATGCTCGTAGAACGTGGGCCGTCGACCGAGGTTGATGGCGCACGCATGGCGCGACCCGTCGGGCCGCACGTACCACCCGGCGTACACGCCGTCGCTGGGGAGGCACACGACGTTCGGCACCTCCACGTTGGCGGTGGGGAACCCGAGTTGGCGGCCGCGCTGGTCGCCCTTCACCACCACGCCCCGAGCCTCGAACGGGTGCCCGAGCATCTCCGCGGCGAGCTCCACCTGACCTCCCGCCATCGCCCGCCGGATGACGGTGGAGCTCAGCGGCTCCGCCGGACCATCACTGCGCTGCAGCAGCGACAGCGGGTGCACGGCGAAACCCGCCGCCGCCCCGAGTTGCCGCAGGGTGCCCACGTTGCCGCCACGGCCGCGCCCGAAGTGGAAGTCGTCACCCACCACCACGGCCGACGTGGCCAGGCAGTCGACCAGCACTCGGCGGGCGAAGCTCACGGGCTCCTCCGTCGACTGCGCCTCGTCGAAGGTGACCACCACCGTCGCATCGACACCCGTGGACGCCAGCAGTTCGAGTTTCTGGTCGAGGTCGGTGAGCAAACGGGGAGCGCTCTCGGGCCGCACCACCGACGCCGGATGCCGGTCGAAGGTGATGACCGCAGAACGAGCGCCCTGCTCGGCAGCCAGACGGCGTACCTCGGCGATGACCGCCTGATGCCCACGGTGCACACCGTCGTACGCCCCGATGGTGACCACGGTCCGCTCGCCGGGCCAAGGGGAGACGGACAGATCGGTGATGACTCGCACGAACCCAAAAACTACCGTGCGGCCCGAGCCCCGTCGTAACGGGACCCGGGCCGCACGATCTCCCGTCAGAGAGACCGGAAGGCCACCGGGCTGATGCCGAAGCCACCTGTGGTGTCAACCCGCACCTGGTACAGACCGGGGACCATGCCCGCCGGCGTGTTGATGACCACACTGGTCGCCGCCCTCGACACGAAGGTGGTGACCACATACCTCGTGAGGGTGCCGTTGATGAACAGCGTCACCGACGTCGCCGTTGCGAGGTTCGTTCCCGCGATGGTCATACGAGTACCTGTCGTCGACGCCGTGAGCGAACTCGTGGTCGGCGTGAACGTGGTGATGGTCGGCGGCGGAATCACCGTGAAGTTGGTGCCCGAAGTCACCTTGCCGAACAGCGTGCTGATGATGAGACGACCGGTGGTGGCACCGAGCGGCACGATGAACGTGAGGGTGTTGGAGTTGACCACCGTGAACGATGCGGCCACGGCGCTCACCGTGACCGAGGAGACGTTCACGAAGTTGCGACCCGTCACCGTCACCACTGCACCCACACCGGCTCCCGCCGAGGTCGGGGTGAAGCTGGTGATGGTGGGGGCGGCATCCACGACGAGCAGGTTCGAGGAACCGACACCACCACGTGCGGTGATGACGAGAGGACCGTTGGTCGCCCCTACCGGCAGCGTGAACGTGACCACGGTGCCGATGGGGTTCACCGTGGCACCGGCGATCGCCGCACCGTTCAGCGTCACCGAGCGGAGACCGAGGAATTCGGTGCCCACGACAGTGATGACGGTGCCGGGACGGGCCGGGTTGGGGCCAACCGACGTGACGGTCGGCAGCCCGAAGGCGTCGAACACACCCACCGAGGTGACGGTGCCCACGGAGGTGGTCACCTGGACTCGGCCGTCGACACCACCCGCAGGGGTCACGGCAGTGAGGCTGGTGTTGCTGATCACCGTGAACGAGACGGCAGGGACACCACCGAAGGTCACGCCGGTCACGATGGGCGCAGCCGGCGTGAGGCCGTTCATGAAGCCCGTGCCGGTGATGGTCACGGTGGTCCCCGCAGCGCCGGAGGCCGGCGTGAAGGTGGTGAGCGTCGGAGCCGTGCCGAAGGCGGTGATCGACTGCGCAGAGTCGACGACGCCGCCCAGCGTGGTCACCCTCACCTTGTAGGTCCCGCCCACCGGAACGCTGGTCGGCAGGACTGCCCACACGCTCGACCCGTTGGTGACACTCGGGAGGATGCCCGACGATGTGGGCGTGACCAGCGTGCCGACACCGGCCGTGGCGTTCGTCCCCACGAACCGGATCGACACCAGGTTGCTCAGCGACGAACCGTTGATCGTCACCGTGCCACCTCGAGGAGCATTCGGAGCCGGGGTGACCGATGTGATCGTCGGGATGTTCGGCACCGTGGCATGGAGGTTCACCTGGTGCTTGCCATCGGCACCGGTCGAGTAGATGACGATGTCACCCCAGTGCTCGCCAACAGTCGCGCCCGTGATCGGCGGGGCGAACTGCACGACGAAGTTGCAGCTGCCGCCCACGTTCAAGTTGGCACCTGCGCAGGTGTTGTTGGCCGGCCCCACCACGAAGTTCGTGCTGTCGAGACCAAGATCACTGCGGATCGAGGTGACCTGCATCGCCGCGGCGCCAGTGTTGGTGAGCGTCACCAACCGGCCGTTCGACACGCTGGTGCGGTTGACCACACCGAAATCCACGAAGCCACCTTCACCGTTGATGCCAGCGGCGGCCGGCGCCACGGACCCGACACCCACCGTGAGCGGAGCGTCGAGCGGGGCGGCGTTGCACGGCGGCTGCGGCCCGGCGGCTTCGCCCCACTCGTAGTGGGTCGACTCGTTCAGACCGAGCGGATTGCGTCCGAGCCAGATTGCCACGTTGCGAGTAGCCGGGTCGGTGGCCAAGGCCACGTCGGCGGGGCTGAGCCCGGAATAGGTGGCAACCCACACGTTCGTGTTCCCCTCGTACACGAGGGTTCCCTCGAGCGCGGTGCCGGTGCGAAGGTTGCTTCGACCATTCTTCTCGAAGGTGCCCACACCGAAAGCGGTGAGGCGCATCTGGATCTGAGCAGCCGGAATGCGAGTTCCGGGCGCTGCCGTCATGTCGTTGGCGTAGCCCTTCACGACCACGGTACTGGCGTCGATCGCCACCGGACGCTGCGTGACCACGAGGTCCTGCACCGTCGTCTGGTCCTGCACCTTCACGCCGCCACGAACCTGCACGGTGCCGAACACATCGGTGGCGAACGTGCGAACGGTGTCGCCGGGGCGGATGTCGGGTGTGTTCGTGGTCCAGCATGCGCCACCTGCGTGGTTCACCTCGACAATTCCATCGAACGTGGGGGTGGCCGGGTCGTCGGCCGGCACGATGTTGGCCGCCTCACCGATCACGTTCCCGGCACGGAGCACTTGCACGGTGACGAGATCGTTCGGTTCGAAGCCCTGAGCGAAGAAGTAGTCACGAACAGGGAAGACGCTCAGCAACCTGGGCGCGTTCGGCGGTTCGAAGAACCCACCGCTCGACAGGCTGAGACCAGACAACGAGACCCCAACCGTGGGCTGGGATGCGACGTTGGTGGTCGCAGTGAGGGTCGCCGTGCGACTCCCCACGCCCTGCGGCCGGAAGCGGACGATGATCGAGCAACTGGCGTTGGCGACGATGCTGCTGCCGCAGGTGGTGCTGTTGACCCGGAAGTCGCCTGCGTTGGTGCCGGCGATCGCCGTGCCCGGGATCTGGAACCCGATGGTCGCCTCGCCGATGTTGCGCACCGTGATGGTGCTCGTCGTCGACAGGTTCACACCGCGTTCGATGAACGTCACCGGGTTGGGTGTCATCTGGATGAATCCGGTCGCAGCTGTCGCGCCAGTGCCTGTGAGGTTCACTCGCGTGGTCGTGCCGACCGCGTTGGTCTTGACGACCAATTGGCCGGCTCGGGCGCCTGCTTGGAGGGGAGCGAACTTGACCCTGATGATGCACGACGAACCAATGGCGATCGGCGTGTTCCTCGGGCAGGTGCTCCCGGCCACGGCGACCTCACTGAAGTCCGTTCCGTTCACACCCCCGAACGTGACACTCGAGACCACGAGCGGCGCTGTGCCATTGCTCTTCACGGTGAAGTCGAACGTCGCCGAGGTGCCGGCGAACCCGGTACGCGGCGCCTGACGGATCGGGAACTGACCGGCACCGGGGGTCACCTGCAGGTCGGCGTCAGGAGCGGCGCTCGGTGCGCCACACGGAGCCTGCGGGCCCTTCGCGAGACCGAACTCGGTGATGGTCACCTCGCTCAGCAGACCGCCGCGACCGCCCCACACGACAGCGGGAGTGGCCACACCGTTCGTCGCCTTGTCGACATCGGCCTGCTCAAGGCCGGTCCAGGTGGCCGTCCACTTCAGTCCGTTGGGATTGGTGGCCGAGATCGGGTCCATGGTGAACGTCCCCTCACCGGGCGCAGTGATACGCCGCTTACCGGTCAGCAGGAACGGATCGGCAGTGCTGGCGGTGAGTTCGGCGCTCAGTTCCGCCAGCGGAATCGCAACACCGCCGAGGTCGGCAGTGCCATGCATCTCCACAACACCGGGTGCCGGCGAAATGGGAGCCTGCACGGTGAGACCAGCAATGAGGCCCTGATAGACCTTGCCGCTGGCACTCGTGGCACGAATCTTGTCACCGCCACGCATGTTGGGCGTGGTGCCCACCCAGCACGCACCTCCCGGGTGGTTGACCTCGGCAATACCGTCGGCACCCGCCTGGAACGGGTCTGCGTAGCCGATGACGACGTTGTGCCGGAGGAGTTCGATCTCCACCAACTCGTGGGGCGCCCAGCCAGTGGTCGACACGAAGTCACGGCCGGAGAAACCGATCAACGTGATGCCGTCGGCCGGCGGCTCGATGACCGCCGTGGTGACGAGGCCTTCACCCACCAGGTTCACGACCACGGTGGCCGAGCCAGCCACCGTGACGGCGACCGTGGCCGAGCGGGCTCCCTCGGTCTGGGGAGTGAAGACGAGTCCCACGTTGCACGAAGAGTTCGGAGCCAGCGTTGCACCGCAGGTCGAGGCTGCAGCAGCCAGCGACCAGTCGGCGGCGTGAGCGCCGCCCAGCGTGGGCGAGCCAAGAGTGGCCACGGCGTTACCGATGTTGGTGAAGGTCACGACGTTCACACCGGAGCTCAGCAGCGGCTGGAGCGAACCGAAGTTGACGCTGGTGGCACTCGGGTACACCAGCGGCGTGCTGGCACCGGTGCTGAGCCCGGCACCGACGACGGACACCACGGTGGGTCCGTTGTTGATGTCACTCGGAACACTCACGGTGCCGGAGCGTGCGCCCGTGGTCGAGGGCTGGAAGCGAACCACGATCTGGCAGGTGCCGCCCACCGCCACAGTGGTACCGGCGCAGGAATCGGAGGCGATGGAGAAATCACCCGTCGCCGTGGCGGCGCCGGGGTGAAGGTCGCCGAGCGGGGCATGACCGACGTTCGTGAGAGTGATGGTGCTCGTCGGAGCAGTTGCGGCGTCGATACCGACAGTCGCTGCACTGAACAGCACCGTGGAAGGGGCGCTCACAGCCGGTCCAGCAGCCGGCGAGGTGCAGGGCGCCTGCGGACCGTTCGACACACCAGTCTCGACGATGGTCGACTCGGTGCCAGCCACCGGGTCGCGTCCGAGCCACTGCACCAGGCTGGTGGCGCTGTTCAACATCAGGTCGACGTCGTGAGGCGTGAGGTTGGTGTAGGTGGCAACCCAGCCCGCCCCCGACGGGTCGGCCGGATCGCTCACCAACGAACCCTGGAAGAGGCCCGTGGTGTCGGCCGTGACGCGACGGGTGCCGGAGAGGTCGAACGGGTCGGCGGTGGACCCGATGAACTCGTGGCTGATGTCCGCGACCGGCATCGGGTTGCCAGCAGCATCGCGGGCGGTGCCGTGCACCTGCACGGCGTCGGTGCCGACCAGTGTCACGGTCGGCTGAATGGTGAGATCGGCTGCGAAGGTCTGCTGGGCCACCACCGAGGCGGCCGCGGTTGCCGTCGCCGGGCGGTGCTCCACGTAGCGAATCACGTCGCCGGCCTTGATATCGGGAGTGCTGCTCGTCCAGCACGCAGCACCGGGGTGGTTCACCTCCACGAGACCTCCGGCATCAGGAACGAGTCCGTTGACGAAGCCCGCCAACACCGAACCTCGCCACACCTCGACGTCGACCGTCGAAGCTGGGTCGAATCCGGTGGCCGACACGAAGTCACGCGACGGGAACACCGTCACGATGTACGGCGCTACCGGCGGATCGTTCACGACATCGGGCACGATCGCATCGGCGGTGCCGCCGAATCCGATCGCAGCACCGCTCACGACGAGGGCGGCGACCAGGAAGTTGGCGACCACTCGCCTCGAGTTGGTCAGGGGGGTTCGCATTGCAGTTGCCTTTCGGGTTGCTGGAGCACTCTGTGCAGCACTCCCACAGGCGAGGCCTTGAGTGTCTCTCATCACTCTCCGCATCGGATTCCCATGGAAGGGGGTGTGTCCTACGACCATCAACCTCTCTTGGTGGTGGGACGACGCACATTGTGGTCAGCATCCTCCGAGGTGTAAACCTCCCCCCTTCGACTCAGCCAAAGGTTGTACGACCATTCGGAGCAGTGTGCTGAGGAAACGCTCCGTTACAGAATCTCCGGTTCGACCACACTAAGTGCTCATTTTCCGGGAAAAGCGAGAGAAACGCCCGCGGGGCAGCCACTACAAGTGGTGGGACGGACAATCTCTGGACGAACTCGGAGCACGCGAACGCCGTCCCACCGACGGCCGAGGCATCAAAACGGTGGTCGGGAATGGGTCGTCCGACCCACGGTCCGCCACGTCATCGGCCCTGGAGGCCGAGTCAGGTGCGTGGCATCACCACAGCTGGCTTCGCCCGGTCGTGCTCGGCGACCTCGTACACCGCAAGAAGTTCACCGTCATCGGCCACCACCGCCCACGGCCCCGACCCACCGAACACCGGGAGCGACCTGCCGTTGGAGACCATCTCAGCCGTCGCTGCATCGACGCGCACCTGCTGGTAATCGCGCAGCGCCACCGGCAGGGAGAGCAGCGTCACCTCGTCGGGAGATGCAGCGTCGGCAACCGAGAATCCACCCACGGCCACGCGCCGCAGACCACGAAGATGGGCACCACCACCGCACAGTCGGCCGAGATCGTCGGCCAACGTACGGATGTAGGTGCCCTTGGAGCACTGCACCTCGATGTCGAACACCATCGGATCCGCGGTCGGTTCCACCTCGAAGCGGTGCACGGTGACCGGCC
>CAZQPJ010000057.1:0-11211 GCA_964595105.1 uncultured Bifidobacterium sp. | reverse complement strand
TCGCCCTGCACGATGCCCTCACCAGGCTGGTGCAGAACAAGTCGATCAGCGCCCACCCGCTCCACAGTTTCTGCGCCGCCATCAGCGTTGGCATCGTCAACGGTGTTCCGGTGCTCGACCTGCCGTATGTCGAGGACTCCACGGCCGAGGTCGACATGAACGTGGTGGTGCTCGGAGGCCCCGGCCAGGAGCCCCGGTTCGTCGAGGTGCAGGGCACCGCGGAGGGGCAGGCGTTCAGTCGCAGCGAACTCGACAGCCTGCTCGGGCTCGCCACCGGCGGACTCCGGCAGATCATCGACCTCCAGGCGGAACTGGTTGCATCACCGCCGCCACCGCGGACCCTCGGCCGATGAGCCACGGCGCGGTGAGGCCGAGGCTGGTGTCGGCGTCGGCCAACCCGCACAAGGTGGCCGAGATCGCCTCCCTGCTCGCTGGTCTCGTCGACCTCCAGCCGCGCCCCGTGGATGTGCCCGACGTGGTGGAGGATGCGGGCACGCTCGAGGGCAACGCCCGCCTGAAGGCCGCTGCCATCTGCGCCGCCACCGGCAGCGCGGCGGTGAGCGACGACACCGGTCTGTTCGTGGATGCGTTGGGCGGCGAACCCGGTGTCGACACGGCGTACTACGCCGGCCCGAAGGCGACCTACGCCGAGAACCGTGCCAAGTTGTTGGCAGCGCTCGATGGCGTCGACGACCGGCGGGCTCGTTTCCGCACCGTGGTGATGGTGGTGCATCCGGATGGCAGCGAACTCGTGGTGGAGGGTGTGTGCGAAGGGAGGATCGCTGCGTCCGAGCGTGGCGAGCGAGGATTCGGGTTCGACCCCCTGTTCGTGCCCGATGACGGCGACGGGCGCACGTTCAGTGAGATGAGTGAGGCCGAGAAGAACTCCATGTCGCACCGCGGCCGCGCCTTCGCCGCGCTGGTCGACGCTCTCAGGAGCCGATGACGGCGAAGGTGACGACGAAACCGCGGTGGTCGCTGCCGGGCACCGTGATGTCGCGGATGCCGAGGGGAGAGAGGCCGTGGCCGTAGAGGGCGTGGTCGAGGCGCACGAACGGGGGAGGGAACCATCCCTCGTCGGTGGGCCAACTCACGCTCCAACCGCGGCCGAGCGCTTCGTGCGCGTCGGTGAAGCCGCGGTGGAGCAACGCCCTGAAGCTCGGGTGCCACCGTGACCCGTTGAAGTCGCCGACGAGCAGTGTCCGGATGTCGGACCCATCGGCGCGGTCGCCGATGGCGCGCAACTGGTCACCCCAATAGCCGGCGTCGTGCGTGGGTGGTGCGGTGTGGATGCCGAGCAGGCGAACGGGAGTGTCGCCGAGCATCAGCCTTGCTTCCGCGGTCGGCCGGCCGGCGAGGTCGATCACGCTGCCGGCCTCGATGGGGAGTCGGCTCCAGAGGGCGATGCCGTTGCTGCTCGGGCGCGGCGCAGATCGCTCGAGGCGGTACGGATAGGTGACGCCGAGGGTGCGATCGAGCTCGGCGGCGAACTCCGGGGTGAATTCGCCGATCACCAGCACGTCGGCGTCGGCCGAGGCGACGGCGGCGGCCGCGGCGGCCGGTTGCGGGTTGGAGAAGAGGGCGTTGGTGAAGAACACCGACACCGTGGGCTCGGAGCCCGTGGTCGACGCCGGGTTCGTGTGCGCCACGATCGGGGCTGCGAGCGCGAAACCGGTGATGGCAACCGGCACCATCGCGATGGCAAGTGCAGCGCGTCGGGTGACGGCAGCGACGACACCGATGGGGATCGACCACACCAAGAGCCACGGCGTGAGCGCCTGAAGGATGGTGATGGCGATGCGCGAGTCGGTGCCGAACCATTGCGTGATGCAGACCGTCCACATCGAGGCTGCCGCGAGCCACGCCGCCATCTGGAGCACCAGAGGCAGGCGTTCGCGCATTCGGACAGTCGAGCACATCGTCAGTGCTCCGCGGGTGCAGGGCAGCGGTTGCTCAGGTGCTGGCGAACGTGTCGGATGTGCTGAGGATGAGCCGTTCGAGCCCGAGCGCATGGGCCTTTCGGCGTGAGTCGACGTCGTCCGGTGTGCACCACCCGGACGCCTCGAACCGGCGACCGCCGGCAGCGTCCCTCGCCGCGATCACGTATCGCTCTGCGTTCGGACTGGAGAGCTTCACGTTCACGCCATCGGCGTGTTCACCAGCGATTCTCGCAAGGCGTTCGCTGCTGACGCCCACGATCACGGGCACATCGGGCGTGCGAGCACGGAGCACCTCGATCTGGTGCACCACTGCCCGGTGCCGGGCAGCCAGGTCGGGGTTCAGCACGATGTCTCGCTCGTCGTGCTCGCGCGCCCACCTCGACCCGGGAGCCGCACCGGCGCCGATGCCAAGGCGCAGCCGTCCATCGCTGATGCGCTGCACCGTTGAGGCCGCGTGTGCGGTCATCTCGGGGTGGCGGTTCGCCACGTTCACCACCAGTGAGCCGACGTTGAGGCGGGTGGTCGATGTCGCCAATGCGGTCATCCAGGAGAACGCCTCCAGCATCGGTCGATCGCCGTTCTGGAACAGGGTGCCGTCGAAATGGTCGAGCACCCAGATGGTGTCGACCCCGGCTGCCTCTGCGCGCAGCGCTGCAGCCCGCAGCTGCGGCCAGTCGTTGGTGGCGGCGCTGAACTGCAGATCGACGAGCATCGCCACAGCATGCCCCACGTTGGTGCCGACGGAGAGACTCGAACTCTCACTGCCAGCGTCCTAAGCGCTGTGCCTCTGCCGTTGGGCTACGTCGGCCTGCTGGAGCGCGAGCGACACCAAGTCTCGGTTTGCGCGTGGCAGTTGGGC
This sequence comes from uncultured Bifidobacterium sp., assembly GCA_964595105.1. Classification (GTDB taxonomy): domain Bacteria; phylum Actinomycetota; class Acidimicrobiia; order Acidimicrobiales; family Ilumatobacteraceae; genus UBA668. Next base: position 8,412 of record CAZQPJ010000057.1, on the reverse strand, counting down.
ACAGCATACGAAGGTTTTCGAGGGTGTCGTTGGTGTGACTCCCGTCGATGTTGTGCAGTCCAAGGGGGATCGGGCGTCCGCGCAAGTGGTGAAGCCGCATTGCTCGCAGTGTTCGGGCTTCAGCCCGAGAGTTCGACGTATGTTCTACGCCGGAAGCAGGTCGATGTGGAGGGTGGCCTCGGTCTCGAAGGGGCGGTGTTCGACTTCGGCGGACCGGATGGTGATGCTGCGATTCGGGAGATGGTGGCGCTCGGGGCCGACCCACACGGCTTCCCCGGCCCGCCGCACGCGCACCCGGCCGCGCACCTCGTCGGCGACGCGCAGGGTGATACCACGGGCGTCGTAGGTGGCCCATGCGACCGGAGGTGACACCTCGATCGGCCGCACCGCCAGTGGCCAGCGACGCACGGTGAGCCAGTCGAGGACCGCTGCGGCAACGTGCCGCCCGTCGAGCGCACAGATGTCGGCGGTCTCGGCCGGATGCACCAGGTTGCCCACCGCGAACACGCCCGGCCGTTCGGTGTGCAGCATCGCGTCGACCACGGGTGCCTTCGAACCGGCCACCATGGTGAGCCCGTCGCGGCGCGCCAGTTCGTGGTCGGGTATCCAGTCGCCGGTGAACACGACGGTGTCGCACTCGATGCGCGAACCATCACTCAACACGACTGCTTCCACGCGCGTGCGGCCCACCACCTCCACCACGTCGACCCCGGTGCGCACCCGCACGCGGTGGCGCCCAGCAGTGACGGCGGCGAGCGCCCGGTAGGTCTGGTGGCGGGGGAGCGGTGTCACCATCGCCGCCACCTCGCACCCGGCGTGGCGCAGAGTCAACACCGCCGAGAAGCTCACGTGCTCGGCGCCCACCACCACGGCGCGGCGGCCCACCTTCTGGTGGTGCAGCGTGACGAACTGCTGCAGGGCGCCGGTGGTGAGCACGCCAGCCGGACGGTCCCCGGGCACCATGCGAGCCGAACGTGGTCGCTCGCGCACGCCGGTGGCCAGCACCACGGCCTCGGCATCGAGATCGGCGATGGAGGTGATGGTGGAACCTGTGCGCAGGTCGACCCCCGCACGCTCGGCGCGTCGCACGAGTGCGGCCGCGTAGCGGGGCCCCGTGGTGACGCGGTGCAGGTCGCGCATGCCGTAGCCGAGATGCGCAGTGTGCCGAGGAACACCACCGGCCTGCTGCTCTCGTTCGTGCACCACCACCCGGGCCACGCCGCGGCGACGGAGTTCGATGGCGGCGCTGAGTCCCGCTGGTCCGCCGCCCACGATCACCACCTCGTCGCGACTCATCGCACGCCCATCCACTCGGTCATCGGGCGAGCGGTTGCCGAGGCAGCGAGTGCACACACCTCGGCCGAGCAGTAGAACCCCTGGCAGCGTCCGGCGAGGGCGCGGGTGCGGCGGCGAATGCCGTCGAGGTCGACTGCAGGCACTGGTGACGTGCACGCACCACGAATCTCGTCGGACGTCACCCGCTCGCAGTGGCACACGATGGCGCCGCCTCGCTGCCAGGGGCGGGCGTCGGTCTCGCCGAGCGAGTCGAGATGCACGTGAGCCACCTCGTCGCTGGCCCGGGGTTCGGTTGCGAGGCCAGCGGAGTTCAACATCGTGAGTGTTTCCTCCGCGAGCGCCATCGACGCCGTGAGGCCCGTGCTGCGGATGCCGCCGAGACACACGTATCGGGCGTCGGCGTGGCTGCTGAGTTGGTAGTCGCTGTGCTCGGTGGCGGCGCGCAGTCCGGCGTAGACGGCGGTGACCTCCTCGGTCATCAGCGCGGGGAGGATGTGCTCGCCCTTCCGTCGCAGCGCGTCGAGGCCGGTGCGGGTGGAAGCGGTGGCGTGCTTGTCGTCGATGTCGTCGGCGGTGGGGCCCACCATCACGTTGCCGAACACCGTCGGCGCCACCAGGACGCCCTTGGTGTGCGAGGTGGGCACCGGCAGCAGCGTGCGCCGGAGCAGCGGTCGCGCCAGTTTGTCGAACACGATGAGTTCGCCTCGCCGGGGCCGCACGGTGAAGCCACCGAACCCCATCAGGCGGTGGAGTTCGTCGCCGTGGAGGCCCGCAGCGTTCACCACGAAGCGCGCTCGCACCTCGCGGCCGTCGGCAGTGCGCAGCGTGGTTGACTCGGCGCCCACCTCCACGGCCGTCACGGCAAAGTCGGTGATGAGCCGGCAACCGTTCGCCACGGCCTCGAGAGCGAACGAGATGGGCGTCGACCATGGGTCGATGATGTGCTCGTCGGGCACGAGCATGCCGCCGGTGACGCCGTCGCCGAGGTGGGGTTCCATGGAGCGAACCTCCGCGGCGTCGAGCACCTCGGTGCCCGCATAGCCGTTGGCAGCAGCCTTTGCCGAGAGCGCCGGCAGGTTGGCCGCCTGCTCGTCGTCCCAGGCCACCAGCACTGCGCCGACTCGTTCGACCGCAACGCCCGTGGCCGCTGCGTGGGCGGACAGAAGGTGGTACCCGCGGCTGACGAGTCGCGACTCCACGGAGCCCGGTGTCGCATCGAAACCCGTGTGGAGAATCGCGGTGTTGGCCTTGCTCGTGCCGGCGCCCACATCGGCCCTGGCCTCCAGCAACGCCACGCTCAGCCGATGCCGGCTGAGGAGACGGGCAACGGCACACCCGACCACGCCGCCGCCCACCACGGCCACGTCGTGGTCGGTCGCTTCGCGCTGCTGGTTCATCGGTCGATGGTGGCGTCGGCCACCGCGCTCCATGCGGCGAGTCGCGCTGCGGCCTCGTCACCACCGATGGATGGATCCACCACTGCGCTCGGAGCGAACGATGCGGCGGCCGCAGGCATACCGGCGCCCAGCATCGCGAACGACGCCACGCCGAGCGCGGTGGCATGTGGCGACGGGTAGACCTCCACGGGGCACTGCAGGAGGTCGGCCTGGGTTTGGAGCAGGGTGCGGCTGCGGGTGAGGCCGCCGTCGACTCGGAGCATGGTGAACGGCGCACCGAGGTCGGCCGCTGCGGCGCGGGCGAGCAACGCGACCTGCGCGGCGATGCCATCGATGGCAGCCCTCACCAGATGACCCCGTTCGGTGCCGAGCGACAAGCCGGTGAACGCAGCCTTCGCATGCGGTTTCCAGTAGGGCGCAGCGAGACCTGCGAGTGCGGGCACGAACGTGACGCCGGCGCTGCTCTGCACGGCTCCCCCCAGCCGATCGAGATCGGCAGGTTCGGCCATGATGCCCATGTCGATGAGCCAGCTCACGGCGGCGCCCACGGTGTACACCTGCCCATCGAGGCACCACGTGATGTCGTTGCCGATCCGCCAGGCGGGGCAGCCGACGAGACCGTTGGCGGATCGGGTGGGCGTGCCGCCCGTGCAGGCCAGCATGAAGGCACCGGTGCCGTACGTGCACTTCGCCTCGCCAGCGGCGTGGCATGCCTCTGCGAACAGTGCTGCCTGCTGGTCGACACAGGCACCGGTGACGGGCACGGTGCCACCGAACGCCGAGGTGTGTCCCAGTGGTTCGGCGTTGCCGACGACAGCGGGCAGTTGTTGCTCGTCGATGTTGAAGATGCCGCACGCTTCCTGGCTCCACGCCCCGGTCTCGAGGTCGAGCAGCAGCGACCGGCCCGCAGTGGCGACGTCGGTGACGAAGGCACCGCACAACCGGTGCAGCAACCACGTGTCGGTGGTGGTGATGGTGAGGTGCGCCGGCGCTCGGTCGCGCAGCCACACCATCTTCGGTGCCACGAAGTAGGGGTCGAGTTCGAGTCCGGTGAGGTGCGAGAGCCGGGGTCCGTGCGATGCCAGACGGTCGCACACCTCGGCCGAGCGTCGGTCCTGCCACACGACGGCGGGCCCCACGGGTTCACCGGTGCTGCGGTCCCAGGCGAGCACGGTCTCGCCCTGATTGGCCAGCCCCACGGCGGCGAGCGCCGGGTTTCCTGCAGCCGCCAATGCCTGCCTCCCGGCGGCCACGACGCTCGCCCACATCTGTTCGGGCTGGAGCTCCACGGCGCCGTCGGGACGTGCCTCGACCTCGATGGCCACCTCGGCAAGGCCGGCCACCGAGCCGTCGCCCAACACCACCACGGCCTTGGTCGCCGAGGTGCCCTGATCGATCGCGAGGGTGGCCTCTGCCATGCGGCCTACAGTACGCCGCCATGACGTTCAAGGGGTTCCCTCCGGCAGCAGTGACCTTCTACGAGGGGCTGCAGGCCGACAACTCGCGCACCTACTGGCAGGCCAACAAGGGCACCTTCGATTCGGCCGTGAAGGGCCCGATGCGAGACCTGCTGGACGCGCTGGAGGAGTTCGGTCCCTTCCACGTGTTCCGACCGAATCGAGACGTGCGGTTCTCCAAGGAGAAGACGCCCTACAAGGAGCACATCGGCGCCTTCGGTGAAAGCGAAGGTGGCGCCGGGTTCTACGTGCAGTTCAGCGCCGCAGGCATGTTCGCTGGCTCCGGCTACTACGCCATGGCGTCCGATCAGCTCGCCCGATTCCGTGAGGCAGTCGACGCCGACGCGACCGGGCGTGAACTCGAGCGCATTGCGAACGACGTGGTCGGCACCGGCCTTCGGCTGGGTGCCATCAGCGAACTGAAGACGGCGCCGCGCGGCGTTGCGAAGGACCACCCGCGCATCTCGTTCATGCGTCGCAAGGGTCTGTTCGCCGGGCGCGAGTGGCCGGTGGCGAAGTGGATGCAGACGTCGGCCGTGGTCGGCCGCGTTCGTGATGTGTGGCAGTCGGGTGAGCCGCTGAGGGAGTGGCTCGACCTCCATGTCGGGCCCAGCACGCTGCCGCCCGACGACTACGACCGTTGACGGGACTCAGTTGACGGGACTCAGTTAACGGGCAGCCACACGAGCGCCGTGTGGAGCACCTTCGCGTTCGTGCGCTTCAACGACACCGGGGTGGTGGTGACGTCGGCCGCGATGTCCTTCCACTTCGCGTCGATGCTCGCCACCTCCTCGGCGAGATCGGCCTCGAGGTCGTCGATCTGCTGCTGAATCGCCTGCACCTTGTTGCTGGCAGCCTCGAGTCGTTGGCCGGACGCCTGTGTGCGAGAGCGCTTCGAGGCGATGGTGCCCGAGCGGCTGACCACCGAACCGAGGATGCTGCCGCGGGAGCGGCCGCTGAGGAAGCCGCCGAGAATGCTGCCGGCGGTGGACAACAGTTCCTCGTTGCGGCGGCCCTTCGCCTCGGTCTCGAGCACCTGCGCCCGGTCTTCCGCCGTCATCAATTGCGACTGCAGTGTGCGCACCTTCGACTCGTAGCGATCGCGCAGTTTGGCTGTCTCGTCGTCGGCTCGGTTGTCGGCGGCCTGCAGGCAGCGGTCGCGGAACTCGTCGTCGGTCTCGCCCGGTCGGCTGAACAGCTTCAGTTCTCGGTTGGTGAGCATGTCGACCGATTTGCCGCGCACCAGGAAGTCGACGAGCTCGCGCTCGAGGCGGCTGAAGTACGTCTTGTTCTTCAGCGCTGCGTCGGGCAGGCGGTAGATGCAGCCCGACGGCGCTGTCGACTGGAGGTCGCGGTCGTCGTAATCGACATCGATGGCCTTGCTGACGTCGATCTGTTCGGTCAGCGGGAACATCACCGCCTCGTACTCGTCGTCGTGCACGAAGTTGGCGCGGGTGTCCTCGAAGCGGAGAGCCACGCGGGCGAGGAACGCAGCCGCCCAACGCGTGCCGTTCGGATCGGCTCCCACCTCGGTGAGCCACGGCGCGGCGATGTCGACCCAACGAACAGCCGTGCCGTCGGCCACCTCGGGCATCAGCACGTTCTCGTCGTGCGCCACCGCCGGCGACTCGGTGGTGGCGGTGGGTGCGCCGGGTGATGCGACGTTGTCGGAATCGCCTGTGGTCGATGTCGAGGCCGTCGGGGCAGCCGCTTGATCGGCCGGCATCGCTGCCTTCTGGTCGGCCATCAACACGGCGATCTGGTCGCGGGTGAGCGGACCGCGCAGATAGCTCATCGCCCAACGGGTGGTGAACACCTCCGGCTGGTCCTTGCCCGCGCGCCGCAGCACGAACTCACGCTTGGCGAGACCGCTGATGGTGTCGCCGACAGCCTTCACGTCGACGCCGCCAGATGCGGCGCTCATTCCGTCGAGCAGGCGCTGTTTGTCGCGGTCGGTCTGCAGACGGCCGATCATCCACGTGCCGGCGTTCGACAGGGCCTTGTAGTCGACGTCGACCGGGTTCTGAGTGCTCAGCACCACGCCGACGCCGAACGCACGCGCCTGCTTCATGAGCGTCATGATCGGCTTCTTCGTGGGCGGCGATGCGGTGGGGGGCAGGTAGCCCGCCACCTCGTCCATGTAGAGCAGGGCGCGCAGGTCGGTGGTGCCGCTCTGGCGACGCATCCAGGTGACCAACTTGCTCAGCACCAGCGTGGTCACGAACTGGCGCTCCTGGTCGCCGAGGTGGGCGGTGGTGACGATGGCGCACCGCGGCCGTCCGTCGGGCGTGCGCAGCATGTTCTCGATGTTCAGGGGGGCGCCGGCCATCCATGCGGAGAACGCGGGAGAGGCGAGGAGTCCGTTCAGGCGCATCGCGAACGCCGTGCGGTCCTTGGGCGGGAAGAACTGGTCGACCTCGAACACGCCGAGCTTTCGAATCGGTGGCTGCTGCACCATTCCCACCAGCGACGGAAGGTCGAGGTTGCGGCCGCTGGTCCATTCGTGGAGCACCAGGTTGCTGAGGAGGATGTGCTCGCGGCTGCTGAGCGGATCGGCGTCGATGCCGACGAGGCCGAGGAGTCCGGACACGAAGCCCTCGATCTCGTCGGCCAGCACCTCCGCATCGGTGCCGGCGGGGGGCGCCACGAGCGAGCCGACGATGTTGAGGCCGATGCCGGCGCCGGAACCCGGTGTGTAGATGGTGAACTCCGTCGAACGGCGGAGCGTGTCGATGTTCTGTCCGCCAAGCCCCCAACCGGCCAGCCCGTTGCGCCATGCATCGGCCTGCGCGGAGGCGAAGTCGATGACCGACTGTCCGGCCTTCTCGGCGTCTCCCTCGTTCACCCAGGGCTCGAACGAGCGACCGTCGAGATAGGGAAAGGTGAGGCACAGGTTGGTGAGGTCGCCCTTCGGGTCGATCAGCAGTGTGGGCACGCCGGCCGCGAGTGCTTCCTCGATGAGCACCACCCCGAGGCCCGTCTTGCCCGACCCGGTCATGCCGACGATCACGCCATGGGTGGTGAGGTCGCCGCTGGCGACCGTGGTGTTCTTGTCGGTGCGTTGGTGCTGTGCAGGATCGACCTGTCCGCCCAGAAGGAAATCGGCCATGCCCGGAGGCTAGTCAGCGCGATTCGATGCGGTAGGCGCAGCGCTGCCCGCCGTGCAGGAGGTGCTGTTCGCGCGCCACGGTGACGGCTGGCCCCAGCACCCTGCTGAAGAGATCGAGTTCGGCAGCGCACAGGTCTTCGCAGGCCTGGGCGGCGTCGCGGATCGGACAGTGGTGCTCCACCAGTTCGAGGTGGTCGTCGGCGTCCACCACCTCGGCCAGGTATCCCTCGGCGCTACGCAACTGGGCGAGGCGTTCGACCCGTGCGTGCATGTCGGTGGACGCCGCCAGTGCGCTGCGGTACTCGGCCAACTGCCGATCGGCACGAGCCTGCACCACGGTGTCGAGGGCACCCTCGCCCAGGGTGGTGCGGATGGTGTCGAGCAGGTCGACCGACAGGTCGGCGTGGCGGTCGGCGAACAGTCTGCCGGCGGCCTCGGTGAGCCGCCAGTGCGTGGGCGGCCGCCCTCGGCCCGGGCTGTGTCCGACCACCCGCTCGACGAGGTCGACGCTCTCGAGTGCCTCGAGGTGCTGCCGGATGGCGGTGTCGGTGAGGCCGAACTCGGCCGCGAGTTCCGGTGCGGTGAGCGAGGTGGCGCGCTTCAACCGTTCGACGATGCGCCGCTTGGCGCCCGAGAGGTCGACCGCCACATCGGACATGCCTGGAGCCTACCGATTTCAGAAGTGGAAACTTCGAGAAACCCGTCCGTGCGAATCGGCCCGGAGTTTGACAAAATGTAAACCATGACCCTCGTTGACGACCCGATCTCCCACGCGCTCGAGAACCAGTTCGGTCTCGCCGATCGCGTCGTCGACGACGCCTCGCTGGCGAACAGCGTCGCCCGCTTCCGCGAGCGCGGCATCGTGCTGCCCACGTTCGCCCAATTGGCCGACCCGTCGAGCGTGGATCCGTCCGTGGTGGGCGACGCTCCCAAGGACGGGCCCGACCCCCGCAACCTGTGGCGGGTTCACTGGTACAACGACCTCGCCGGCAACCGGGTGAGCGTTCCCGACCATGTGGTGCTGCCCAGCAGTCTCACCGGAGTGGCGAGCCCCATCATCGTGGTGTTCGGCGACCGCTTCCCGATGATCACTGCTCACAAGGTGCTCGCCGCCTACTCGTGCCTCGCGCCGCGTGTGGTCACCGGTCAGTTC
>CAZQPJ010000056.1:0-11329 GCA_964595105.1 uncultured Bifidobacterium sp. | reverse complement strand
CGCCCTCGATGCCGATATCGACCGGCTCGAGACCGAGCTCGGTATCCGACCCAGTACGAACGGCTTCGAGGGCCGGACCACCACCCGGGTACAACCTGCTCGCGCTGGGACCCCTCTACCCGCAGGTGGCGCTCCATCCGGTGGTACTGCCGCTCATCGACAGTGTGTTGGGCGACGGGTGCTTGGTGAGCACGCTCTCGAGCATCACCATCCACCCCGGCGAAGTGGCCCAACCCATCCACGCCGACGACCAGGTGATACCGCTGCCGAAACCGCATCGGCCGGTGGTGGCGAACAGCATGTGGGCCCTCACCGACTTCACCGAGGCCAACGGCGCCACCCGCATCATCCCGGGCAGCCATCGCGCCGATCACTCGCCCATCTACGGCCAGCACTACGACAGCACCTGCGCCGAGATGCCCCGCGGCAGCATTCTCGTGTGGGACGGTTCGCTGTGGCACGGTGGGGGCGCCAACACCACGGGCGAGCGCCGACGGGGCCTCGCGATGAACTACTGCGCCGGCTTCATCCGTCAGCAGGAGAACCAGCAGCTCGGGATTCCGCTCGACCTGGCCGCCACCTTCGAACCGCGTTTGCAGGAGCTGTGCGGGTTCGGCATCTACAAGGGGCTCATCGGCCACATCGACAAGAAGTCACCAGCCCAGCGGCTGCTCGACCCTTCCACCCGCGGCGGCATGTTGTGGGAGAGGACCTGAGCGGTGTACCGGTTCCTCCTCAAGCCCAAGTGGATCGCCTTCCACGTGCTGTGCATCGCCGCCGTGACCGGCATGGTGATCGCCGGCTTCTGGCAGTTGGGTCGTCACTTCGAACGGGAGCGGTTCAAGGATGACGTCATCGCCCGCACCGACGCCGACGTGGTGCCGTTCGAGTCGCTCGACCTGGCCGACCCCGCCGCCGTCGAGTGGCGCCGCGTCGAGGTGACCGGCTTCTACGTGCCCGACAAGGACTTCACGGTGGTGAACATCAGCCAGGAGGGCGCCGGCGGCACCGACCCGGTGAATGCCCTGGCCCTCGACGACGGCACCCTGCTGATCGTGAACCGTGGTTTCGTGGCCGCACCCACCATCGCCCCACCCGCGCCCACCGGCGAGGTGACGTTCGTGGGGCGCGTGCGCCTCAGCCAGAAACCGCGCCTCGGGCAGGCCGCCGACGACGGTTCGCAGGCACTCACCCAGATCCGTCGCGTCGACCTCGACGCGCTGCGGCAGCAGTTCACCGAGAAGGTGCAACCGGTCTACATCGACCAGATCGACATGAAGTACGAGCCGTCGTACGTGAAGCCCGTGGCGTTCCCCGACCTCGACGGTGGGCCGCCACACCTCAGCTACACCATCCAGTGGTTCATCTTCAGCATCGCCGTGGCGGCGGGCTGGCTGCTGGCCGTTCGCAAGAGTGCTCGCGAGCGCTACCGCAAGTTCAAGCCTCGCAAGAAGCGCTACGTGCCCATCGACGACTCGAGGTCGCAGGTCGGCTAGGCAGTCGGCAGCACGGCTAGGCCGGTAGGACGCCCTCGATCTCGGCCATGCGCCGGAACTGCTCGACGATGTTGGGCGGCACGTAGCCGGGATCGAGGCTGCGGTACGCCGTGTCGACGTTCACCGCGATGCGCCCGAACTCGCCCCACCCGTTGAACTCCGGGCGGGCGCCCACCAGTCGGGCGATGTCGCGGGCGGCCTCCCACGCATCGATGCCGGCACGCTGGCGATCACCGGCCTCACGGTCGACGAAGGCGAGATAGTCGCGCACCGCCGCGACACCTGCCTTGTCGGTGACCGGGCCGTGGCCCGGCACCACGGTGTCGATGTCCATGCCCAGCATCAGGTCGCAGGCCGCCACCCAGTTCGACAGCGGCCCAGCCCACACGATGGGCGTACCGCCGATGAACAGGATGTCACCCGTGTACACCGTCCGCGCCTCGGGCACGTGGGCCAGCGTGTCGCCACGGGTGTGAGCGGGGCCGACCTCGATGAGTTCCACCGTCCGGCCACCCACCTCCACCTCGAGGCGGCCCTCGAACGTGCGAGTGGGCATGCGCACCTCGATGCCGTCGAACTCGAACGCACCGAAGAAGTGGCGGAACAGCGCACCCACGTCACCATCGGCACGGTTGAGCGCTGCGAGCATCGCCGGCGGCACCTCGGTCATCTCGTGCGCCGTGGCCGCCGATGCGATGATCTCGGCACTGTCGACCAGTTCGTTGCCGTAGCAGTGGTCGCCATTGGCGTGCGTGTTCACCAGTGTGGCGATGGGCGCCACGTTGGTGACGACGCGCATCGCATCGAGCATCTCCGCCGTGAGGCGGAGGTCGAACAGGGTGTCGACCAGCAGCGAGGCACCGTCGCCCACCACGAGCCCGGCGTTGCTCCAACCCCAACTTCCATCGGGCTGCAGATAGGCGAAACACGAGTCGCCGAGTTCGTGGAGACCCTTGGAATACGAGGCGTCGGGCATGGCCCGATCTTTGCACGGGTAGCCTCCTCCCATGCGCGCCGCGTCGACCCTCCCGTGGGTGGTGTGAGCATGCGCCAACTCAACGGCATCGACGTGAGTTTCCTCAACATGGAGACCCCCTCCGTATTCGGGCACGTGAGCTCGGTCACCATCTACGACCCCACGGGCGCTCCCGGCGGAGCCGGTCTCGAGGCCACGAAGAGCACCATCCTCGAGCGCATCGACCAACTCGCCCCGTTCCGCCGCCGTCTGGTGGAGGTACCGCTGGGTCTCGACCTCCCGTACTGGATCGAGGACCCGAACTTCGACATCGACTTCCACGTCCGCCACCACGCCGTGCCGCCGCCCGGCAACCCCGAGCAACTCGCCGAGGCGGTCAGCCGCATCATCGCCCGACCGCTCGACCGCACGCGGCCACTGTGGGAGCTCTACGTGATCGAGGGTGTCGACAACGGCCGCCTCATCGCTCAGCTCACGAAGGTGCACCACGCCGCCATCGACGGTGCCGCCGGCGCCATGATGCTGGCGGCACTGCTCGACGTCGATCCGGCAGCCCGGCCGACCGGGAGACCCGTGACGTGGGAGCCGGAGGACATCCCGTCCGACGAAGAGCTGATGCGGATCACGGCTCGGGAGTACCTGCGGCGGCCGGAGAAGTTCGTCCGCCTCAGCGCTCGCACGGCCCGCGAACTCGCTGCCGCCACCCGGTCGGGCGGCATGCACGCCATCGCCGACCTCATCGCCCAGCCGATGCCAGGCCCCCTCGGCCGCATGATGCGCAACCGACTGCGCGCCAACCGCGGCACCGATGTCGACCGGCCGCCGGCGCTCCCGCCCACACAGGCTCCACGCACCCCGTGGAACCGACCCATCACACCGCACCGCCGGTTCGCCTACACGTCGGTGCCGCTCGACCACGCGAAGGACGTTCGCAGGGCATTCGGCTGCACGTTCAACGACGTGGTGATGGCGCTGTGCTCCGGAACACTGCGCCGCTATCTGCTGCTGCACGACTGCCTGCCCGACGAGAGCCTCGTGGCCATGGTGCCGGTGAGCGTGCGCAGCGGCGACGAGTCCGACACCTACCAGAACCGGGTCTCGGCACTGTTCTCCGTCCTCGCCACCAACGAGGCCGACCCGGCAGCCCGGTTGCGTCGCGTGCAGCAGGCGATGGGGGCAGCGAAGGAACAGTTCGCTGCCATCCCCGCCGAGGCGTTGCAGGACTTCACCCAGTTCGCTCCGCCGGCCATCGCTGCCCGCGCAATGCGGATGTACAGCAGCCTGCGCATCGCCGACCGAATGAACCCGCCGTTCAACCTGGTCATCAGCAACGTCCCCGGGCCGCAGATGCCGCTCTACTCGGCGGGCGCCCGGCTCGAGCACTTCTACCCGGTCAGCACGCTGGTCGACGGCCAAGGTCTCAACATGACCGTCCAGAGTTACAACGGCAATCTCGACTTCGGTTTCGTGGCGGATCGCGAACTGGTGCCCGACCTGTGGGTGATGACCGACCTGTTGCACGACGAGATGCGCGATCTGCGCGCCCTTGCCGCGCGACCCGCTACAGCGAAGCGGGCACGACGCCGCTGAGGTGCGCTGCGGCCTTCTCGGCCACCGCCATCACCGGCAGGTGGGTGTTCGCTCGCGGCACGGCGGGGAACACCGAAGCATCGCAGACCCACAGGTGCTCGTAGCCCCTCACGCTGCAGTCGGGCTCCAGCACCGCGCCGAGCGCGCATCCACCCGCAGCATGCACGTAATCGCCCAGCCCCGCGCGGATGCCAGTCGCCGACGCGTCGTAGGGCAGTACCTCGGCGACGGCCGTGACCTCCGGTGACGAGGCGATGCGTTCCACCAACCGCACCGCAGCGCGCAGACCAGCGACATCACGGTCGTCGGACAACATCGCGAAATCGACCTCGGGATGCACCGTCGGGTCGTCACTCACGAGGCGCACCGAACCACGCGACCGCGGCCGCATGTAGGCGCCGAGCAGTACCGCCAGGTCGGGCATGTCGGGGTCGGCACGCTCCATCGCCAGCACCTGCAGGTCGTGCGTGTCGAGGTAGCTGTCGCGCACCAGAGCAGTCACCACCGGCGACGCGGAGTTGGGGTGCCGCAGGCGCAGCGTGACGGGGAAAGAGGGATGGTCCTGCAGTCCCTCGCCCACCCCAACCGTGTCGACGCGGCTGCGCAGCAACAGTGCAGGCGAATGGATGGCACCGCCGCTCAGCACCACGGCACCGGCCTCGATCTCGCTGCCATCGGCCAGTCTCACGCCGACCGCGCGCCGACCGTCGAACAGCACCCGGTCGACGAGTGCATCACCGTGCACCACCAGATTGCTCGCCGAGCGCATCGGTTCGAGGTACGCATCGCTCGCCGACACTCGGCGCCCGCCCGACGTCAGGGCCAACCGGGCCGGCTCGGCAGATGCTGTCGACGCGAGCACTGCGGAGGCCACTGCCCCATGGCTGGCGACGGGCATGCCCTTCACCGCCACTCGGGAGAACCACGGGGCAAGGTCGCGCCAGGCCCATCCACGGGCACCCATGGCCTCCCACTCGTCGAAGTCGTCGGGCTCTCCGGGCAACAGCACCATCGCGTTCACCGCCGACGATCCGCCGACACCCCTGCCGCGAAGGTACGGCCGTGCCGCCTGGCCGGCAGCGCGCACCGCCGAGAGCCCGCTGTGGACCATCCCCGGCTCGCGCACCGCCAAGAGGAAGTCGGTACCTGACACGGCGGGTGGCGTCGTTGCCGAGGTGTGGTCGGGCCCAGCTTCCAGCAGCAGCACGCTCCGCCGCGGATGTTCGGCGAGGCGGGCGGCCACCACGGCGCCGGCCGACCCCGCGCCGACCACCACGACGTCGACGCGCGGTGTCATCTCAGGCCGGGTCGGTGTTGGCCGGCAAGCCGGCGAGGTGGGCGTGGTCGTTGTAGCGGACCAGCTTCCACTGCGACCGCTCGGGGTCGTGCTGGAGTTCGGTGATCGAGGTGTTCAACGTGTGGATGTCGAACGACCCCATCGACGGGGCGCGCAACGCGAGTCGCAAGGCAGCGTCGACGACCCCTCCGTGACAGGCCACCACCACGGTGCCACCGGCATGCGCGTCGAGGACACGGCGAATGGCGGTGCCGACCCGGAAGTGGAACGCCGCCACGGTCTCGCCACCGGGGAAGGTGGCGGCGAACGGGTCGGAGGCCTCCCACCAGCGCCCCGACGACGGGTAGCGCTCGACGAACTCGGAGTACTTCAGGCCATCACACTCCGGGCCCGGATCGTGCTCACCGAAGCCGTCGTCGATGACAGGCGAGAGCCCACCCAACGACGGCGCCACGATCTTCGCTGTTTCGCAGGCTCGGGCGTAGTGACTGCTGATGAGCACGTCGGCCGCGAACTCGGGGGCGGCCGCCCACCGGTCGCGCAACCGCTCGGCCTGCGCACGACCGAGATCGGAGAGTCCCGTGCAGGTGCGATGCCCACCGATGACACGGTTGACGGTCACCACCGATTCACCATGGCGGACGAGAACGAGGCGGGTCACGCCTCCGACCCTACCCGCCGCTTACTTTTCGTTCGCGCGCGGCGCTTGGGCCGAGCCGCGCGACCTACGGTCGCCGCGGTGGGCACCGGGACGCGACTGACGATTCGCAGCATCACCACCGACCCGCGAGCCGCCGGCCTCGTGGCCGATGCTCACGCGTTGGGCATCACTGCGGTCACGTCCATCGACATCGCCGACGTGGTGTTCCTCGCCGCTGAACTCGAGCCCAGCCAGAGGGCCGCACTCGAAGCCGTGCTCATCGACCCACTGCTCCAGACCGGCACCTGGGACCTCCCCCGCGGCGGTATCGACACCACGCTGCTGCCCGGGGTCACCGATCCGCGCGCCACTGCGGTCGCATTGGCAATGCGCACCATCGGGCTTCCAACGCTGCCAGTCGCCACCGGCACGCACTTCGATGTGAAGGGTGCGCTCACCGACGCCGACATCGCCGCACTCTGTCGGCGCCTGCTGGCGAACCAGGTGATCGAACGATGGGCAACGGCACCCATCGACCCGCACTTCATCGACACCACCGCCACCGCCGAACGTACCTTCGACCATGTGAGCATCACCACACTCGACGACGCAGGCCTGCAGGCCCTGAGCCGCGAGCGCGGCCTCAGCCTCGACCTCGAGGAACTCCGGGCGATCGCCGCACACTTCCGAGGCGTCGGCCGCGAACCCACCGACGTCGAACTCGAGACGCTTGCCCAGACATGGAGCGAGCACTGCAGCCACAAGACGTTCCGGGCACGCATCACCACCACCGACGGACGAGACATCACTCCCCTGCTGCGCCAGTTGCGCGACTGCACCGAGGAGATCGCCGCCCCGTTCGTGCGCAGCGCGTTCGTGGGCAACGCCGGCATCGTCAGTTGGGTGCCCGGCACCACGCTCGCCGTGAAAGCCGAAACCCACAACCATCCCTCGGCCATCGAGCCGTTCGGGGGCAGCAATACCGGGGTCGGCGGCGTCATCCGCGACGTGATGGGCGCGGGACATCACCCCATCGCCGTCACCGACATCCTCTGCTTCGGACCCACCGACCTCAGCGCCGCCGACCTGCCCGACGGGGTGCTGCACCCGCGGATCGTGGAGGCCGGCGTCATCGCCGGCGTCGCCGACTACGGCAACAAGATCGGGCTGCCCAACATCGCGGGTGCGGTGCTCTACGACCCCGGCTACATCGCCAACCCCCTGGTGTACGCCGGCTGCATCGGGGTGGCCGACGAGGCACCCGAACTTCCCGGACCGCAACCCGGTGACCTGGTGGTGGCCATCGGCGGCCGCACCGGGCGCGACGGGCTCCGCGGCGCAACGTTCAGCAGCGCCACGATGGACGCCACCACCGGTGACGTCGCGGGCGCCAGCGTGCAGATCGGCGACCCGATCATCGAGAAGCTCGCCATGGACGCGATGCGCGACTGCCACGGCCTCTACACGGCGGTCACCGACTGCGGCGCTGGCGGTTTCAGCAGCGCCGTGGGCGAGATGGCCGAGGGGGTTGGCGCCGACGTCGACGTCGAACTCGCACCGTTGAAGTACCCGGGCCTCCGCCCGTGGGAGATCTGGCTCAGCGAAGCGCAGGAACGAATGGTCTTCGCCGTGCCGCCACAGCACTGGCCGGCCATGCGAGCGGTGTGTGAGCGTCACGGGGTGGAGGCCGTCAGCCTCGGCACGTTCACCGGCGACGGCGTGCTGCGCGTGCGGACCGGTGACCTCACGGTGCTCGAGCTCGACACCCGCTTCCTACACGATGGCCGACCTCAACGTCACATGACCGCCGAGCTGCCCACCCCGCCGAGGTCGGCCACGGGCACCCCCGACATCTCCGACATGGGCGCCACCGTGCTGGCGCTGCTCGCCCATCCCAACATCGCCTCGAAGGAACGGGTGGTGCGACGCTACGACCACGAGATCCGTGGCGCCACCCTGGTGCGCCCACTGGTGGGTGAGCACCACGATGGCCACGCCGACGGTGTGGTGGTGGCCGAACCGACCGACCAGCACGGGTTCGCTGTGGGCATCGGGGTGAACCCGTGGTTCGGGATCGTCGATCCCGAGTTCATGGCGCACGCCGTGGTCGACGAGGCCATCCGCAATGTCGTGGCAGTGGGCGCCGACCCCTCGAAGGTGTGTCTTCTCGACAATTTCAGCTGGGGTGACCCTCGCCGACCGAGCACCCTCGGCGATCTGGTGGCCGCGGTGGAGGGATGCTGCGACGCCGCCCGACGGCATCGGGCTCCGTTCGTCAGCGGCAAGGACTCGTTGAACAACGAGTACCTCGGCAGCGACGGCCAGCGACACGCCGTGCCACCGACCCTCGTGATCACCGCGCTGGCTCACGTGCCCGACGTCGATCACGTGGTGACCCCCGATCTCAAGCGGGCGGGCAGCGTGCTCGTGCAGTTGGGCAACACCCGCGCCGAGTTCGCAGGGAGTCACGTGGCGATGGTGCATCCTGTGAGCGGCGCAGCGGTACCCGCGCCGGTGGCCGATGCTCCGAGCCGGTACGCCCGCCTCCACGCGGCCATGAAGGAGCGACTCGTCCTGTCGTGCCACGACCTCAGCGAGGGCGGTCTTGCAGTGGCGCTCGCCGAGATGGCCATCGCCGGACGTCGCGGCGCACGCATCCGTATCATCCCGCACACCGTGCCCGCGGTGGCGTGGTTCTCCGAGAGCAACAGCCGCTTCCTCTGCGAGGTGGCCCCCGAACACCTCGAGCGATTCCTCGCCACGGTGGGCCAACCGGCCACCGTCATCGGGGTCACCACCGACGAGCCCGAGGTGGCCACGCCGCACTGGACGCTGCCGCTCGACAGTCTCGTGCACGCGTTCGGCGGAGGTGGCCGATGAGCGAGCCACTGGCCATGGTGGTGGCGGCGCCCGGCACCAACCGCGATCCCGACGTCAGTTTCGCGCTCGCGCTCGCCGGTGCCGATGCGCGCACGGTGCTGCTGGCGGAACTGCAGCAGCAGCCCACGCTGCTGCGCGACGCACAGATGCTGGTGGTGGCGGGTGGCTTCAGTTACGCCGACGCGCTCGGCGCCGGCCGCATGTGGAGCCTCGCCCTCCAGCACGGCGTTGGCGATGAACTGACCCGCTTCGTCGACACCGGCAAGCCACTGATCGGTATCTGCAACGGGTTCCAGGTGCTCACCCGCACCGGACTCCTTCCCGGGGCGCTGGGCCACAACACGAGCGGTCACTTCCAGTGCGAGTGGGTGACGCTCGAGGCGCCGGTTGGGCGGTGCATCTGGACTGACGGACTCGACCCGTTCGACTGCCCGATCGCTCATGGCGAGGGTCGCTACGTGCACCCCGACATCGACGCCCTGCAGCGCTCCGGGCAGGTCGCCCTCCGCTATGCAGGGCACAATCCGAACGGGTCCGCCGATGCCATCGCCGGTGTCTGCGATCCCACCGGTGTGGTGCTCGGCCTCATGCCGCACCCCGAGAACCACGTGCTCGCACGGCAGCACCCTCGCCACGGCCGCGGCACCGCCGGACGACTCGGGCTCGCCTTGTTCGAGCGCGGCGTGGCGCACGCGAGGCAGGTCTGACATGACAGCACCCGAACCCTTCCTCGACATCGAACTGCCGCTGCCCGACGAACGCCGCGGCAAGGTGCGTGTGTCGTACGAACTTCCTGCAGATGCCAGCGGCGAGGGCCGTCGCCTGTTCATCACCACCGACCGGCTCAGCGCCTTCGACCGCATCATCGCCGGAGTGCCGTACAAGGGGCAGGTGCTCAACCAGCTGGCCGCCTGGTGGTTCGCCGCCACCGCCGACATCGTGCCCAACCACGTCATCGACGTGCCCGACCCCAACCTGTTGGTGGCCCGCGCCGCCACGCCACTCCCGGTGGAGGTCGTGGTGCGCGGCTACATCACGGGCGTCACGAGCACATCCCTGTGGCGGCAGTACGCCGACGGAGCACGCACCATCTACGGGCATCGCTTTCCCGATGGCCTACGCAAGAACACGGCGTTGCCCACGGCGCTCGTCACCCCCACCACGAAGGGGGCCGACGGCGCCCACGACGAGCCGCTGACGGTGGCCGAGGTGGTCGACCGTGGGCTGGTGCCGGCCCGTCGCTGGGGCGAGGTGGTGGAGGCAGCGCTGCAGGTGTTCCGCCGCGGCCAGGAACGTGCGGCTGCCGCCGGCCTCATCCTCGCCGACACGAAGTACGAGTTCGGTACGGCTGCCGACGGCACGCTGCTGCTGATCGACGAGGTGCACACACCCGACTCGTCGCGCTACTGGGTGGCCGACAGTTACGAGACGCGCCTTGCAGCGGGTGAGGAACCCGAGAGCCTCGACAAGGAGGTCGTCCGCCGTGCGTTGCTCGATGCGGGCTACCGCGGTGACGGCGCTCCCCCCACCCTGCCCGCCGAGGTGTGGGCCGAAACCACCCGCCGCTACGTGCACGCGTTCGAGCGTCTCACCGGCACCACCTTCGCACCCGGCGCCTACCCCGTGGGCCCCCGCATCCAGGAAGCGATCCAGCATGTTCCCTCATGACCACGACTGCTACGACGACGCACCGCACGAGGAGTGCGGCGTCCTCGGCGTGTCGACCCCGCACGGCGAAGGACTTGCACAGTTGGCGTTCTTCGGGCTGTTCGCGTTGCAGCACCGCGGCCAGGAGGCAGCCGGTATCGCGGTGAGCGACGGACAGAGAGTCCGCATGCACAAGGACTCCGGCCTCGTTGCCAACGTGTTCACCCCCGCGTCGATGCAGGGACTCACCGGCTATCACGCCATCGGCCACACGCGCTACAGCACCACCGGCGGCAACTCGCACAAGAACATCCAACCGTTCGTGGTCGAGACCATGCACGGGCCGCTCGCCGTGGCGCACAACGGGAACCTCGTGAACGCGTCGGCACTGCGCGACGAACTGTTGGGCCGCGGCTTCGGCCTCACCGCCACGAGCGACACCGAGGTGATCACCCTCATGCTCGCTGCAGCAGGTGGCCGCACCTGGGAGGAGCGCATCGAGCGCACGCTGCCAGCGTGGAAGGGTGCCTATTCGCTGGTCACCCTGGTGGCCGATCGAGTGGTGGCCGTGCGTGACCCCTGGGGCTTCCGCCCGCTCAGTGTGGGCCGCCTGCCGCACGGTGGCTACGCCGTGGCATCGGAGACCTGTGCGCTCAACACGCTCGGTTGCGTCGACATCGACGAGGTGCAGCCGGGCGAGATCGTCACGCTCCACGGCGCAGAGATCGCACGACGTCAAGCCTTGACACCCGCTGCCAGCGCCGCGCGGTGCACGTTCGAGTTCGTGTACTTCAGCCGGCCCG